>SLCE01000100.1 GCA_007125985.1 Ectothiorhodospiraceae bacterium
CGAGTTGCGGGAACGCTGTATCAGGGTGGACATAAGCAAACGCTTTGTCGGTGCGGTGGCGTACTTGTCGCCGTTCTGTGACACAGGCCCCATGAGCCGCCAAAGTACTTCTGTAGGGACAGCTCCCGTGCTTTCAGGTATCTCTCGGTTCGGAGACTGCGGTACCATCAGCGCTTCCTTGGAAGTTTCCGATCTCTTTTCATTGGCTTTCCCGCTGTCTTCCTATGGCGGAGAAGGCGGGTATCGGGCTGCGATGCTATGGCGAACGAAAATCCGCTGAACTGACCCCGAATCCGTGTCTATCGAGTGCATCGCGGTGCCAGTTCGGGGTGCTGGATAGTGGGGCGGAGACTGTGCTGGATCTCGGTTGCGGGTCAGGCGCTTTTGAAGAAGGCGGCGAATCACGATCAGTTCCAACGCATTGTGGGCGTTGACGTGTCGGACGAGGCTTTGGCTGTCGCGCGACGGGAGCTGGCACCCCGCATTGGTGATGAGGAAGGCCGCGTTTCACTAATCAGCGCGTCCTATCTCGACGACAAGCTCCAGCTTGCGGACTTCGATGCCGCGGTGCTTGTGGAAACCATCGAACATCTGGATCCGCGCCGGTTGTCCATGCTTGAGCGCACGCTGTTCGTGGCCCATCGTCCGGCAACAATTGTGGTGACCACCCCCAACCGGGAGTACAACGTGCTATACGGAGTGGAGGCGGGGGAGGTTCGTGACCCCGATCATCGCTTTGATGGGACGCGGATAAAGTTGCGCGCTTGGGCATTCCGCATTTTCCGGGAGTATGGTTACCGCGTTACCTTCGGCTTAGGGAATATCGGCGAGGCGCCCCCCGCGTTTGGCACGCCGACCCAGGCGGCACGCTTCACGCGGGACGAGGGCTTCCTCGGCGCCCGCCAGGTGGGCTGATTTCCGGGTTGCATGTGGCCCGCACGAAGTGCCAGGCAATTCCTGTCCACCATCAATGCCCAGGGGTATCCGCGTTGGGGTTGTCATAGTCCGCCATGCGATCCATCAGGCGGGCGCCCTCGCCCACAGGGTGCTCCACCGTCACCTCTGCGCCGTTGCGGCGTAACTTGCCCACGACCTTGTCCACCGCGCCTACGGCGGAGCTATCCCAGAGGGTGGCTCCGGTGAGGTCGATCGTGACTTCCGGGATGCGGGCATCATAGTCGAAGCCTGCCAGGAAATTATCCACAGCGACGAAGAACAGGACACCGCGCACATGGTAGGTGCGGTGCCGGCCGTCAGGGCTGTCTTCATGGGTTACTCTGATCTGGCGGGCCAGTTTACGGACGAAAAACACGGCGCTGAGCAGCACGCCGGCGAACACGCCCTTCGCCAGATCATGGGTCACCACCACCGTGACCACAGTGACAATCAGGACGAACGCGTCAGTCCTGGGCATCTTGCGCAGCATGGAGAAGGTGGTCCAGTCGAAGGTGCCGATGGACACCATAATCATGACTGCCACCAATGCGGGCATGGGGATAATGGCGACCAGATCCCCAAGCACCAGGATGAAGAACAGCAAATAAATCCCGGCAGCAAGTGTGGACAGTCGCCCAAGCCCCCCGGATTTCACATTGATGATGGACTGGCCGATCATGGCGCATCCGGCCATGCCGCCAAAGAAGCCGGAGACAATATTGCCGATGCCCTGGCCTTTGCATTCGCGGTTTTTCTTGCTGGGGGTGTCGGTCAGGTCGTCCACGATCGATGCCGTGAGCAGCGATTCCAGCAGGCCCACGATGGTCAGCGTCAGCGCCGTGGGCAGGATGATCTGTAGTGTTTCCAGATTAAACGGCACCGCGGGTATACCGAAGAAGGGCATGCCGCTGGGCAACTCACCCATATCGCCCACGGTATTGAACGGCACGTTCATGAAATAAGCCGCCGTGGTCAGGGCCGCAATGGCCACGAGGGGGGGCGGAATGGTGCGGTTGATATAGGGGAACAGATACAGAATCGCCAGCCCGGCCGCCACCATCAGGTAGGTGGGAACGCCGAGTCCGACGAAATGTGGAATCTGGGCCATGAAGATCAGGATGGCCAGTGCGTTGACGAAGCCCTGCATCACGGTGCGCGGAATGAACATCATGTACCGCGCCAGCTTGAACCAGCCGAAGATGATCTGAAGCACCCCGGTCAGAATCGTGGCGGCGAACAGGTATTGCACGCCGTGTTCCGCGACCAGCGTGATCATGAGCAGCGCCATGGCACCGGTGGCGGCCGAGATCATCCCGGGCCGCCCGCCTGCGAAGGCGATGACCACGGCCATGCAGAACGACGCGTACAGCCCCACCCTCGGGTCCACGCCGGCGATGATCGAGAAGGCAATGGCTTCAGGTATCAGCGCCAGAGCCACCACGATGCCCGCGATCAGGTCACCGCGGACATTGAAGAACCAGGTGCGGCGAATGCCTTCGGCCCGCCGTTTCAGTGTTTCAGACAACATCACTGTCCTTTCCGCCGCGGCGGAACCTTAAAAATTCGGGGGTTGCGGCTGAACGGCCGCGCGCTATTCGAACAACTGGCAGGGTCATGCATGCGGGTCGCGTATGCGGGCCGGGAAGGGAGACTTCCTCGGGCCGGGCACCGGGAGTGCGGCCTGCGTGTTGCCAACTGCGAGAAGCCGCGTACGATACGGGGTTTGTTGCATTGCCACAAGTCGAGAAGGGATGGAAGAGACGGTAAACGCCTGTGCCCCATGAGACTTAATCCAGCATGCGATTTTCAGATAATATGCCCGTTTAACAACCGATAGGCAGACGACGAATGGTGCAACGCATTCTTGTTCCGGTGAATTTCAGCACCGCCTCCGCTCGCGCACTCGCGGTGACGCGAGACTACCATCCGAACGCCACCATTCGTCTGCTCTACGTGGTCAACCCCAGCGATATCGCTTCGGCGGCGGCCAATCCGGCCATCAATGCCACCCATGCCCGCGACGAACGCGAAAAAGCCGAGCATGTTGCGCACCAGAAGCTGGAAGGTTGGCAGCGGGACGGCGAGGAACTCGCCGTTGAGGTGGGCAGCGCCGCCGAGAAGATCAGCGAGCACGCCGACCGCTGGGGCGCCGACCTGATCGCCATGGGCACCCGCAGTCGTACCGGCCTGCAGCAGTTCCTGCACGGTTCCGCCACCGAATGGCTGGTGCGCCATGCACGCCAGCCCATTCTCGTGGTGCACGATGTGGAACTGGCCGAAGACCAGGCGAAACACCTGCCGCCGATGGGTTAACCCGCCAGGCCAGGGAAGGGGCAGGCTCGCCCCGACTCACGCACGTCTCAGTGATGCATGCCGTGAAGCCCGCGCATCCATTCCGGGTGTAATACCGTAAGGATGCCCAGGCTGATAGGGAGTCAGTGTGGATGACCGTAGCCGGTCAGGCCGAGCTGCACGGCGCGCGTGGCCGCCTCCGCTCGGCCACGAACCGCCATCTTGCCGTAGATATTGGTGACATGCCGTTCCACGGTGCCGGGTGCGATACCCAGGACGCGCGCAATGCTTTTGTTGCTGTCGCCTTCCGCGATCAATCTGAGGATTTCTTTCTCGCGGCGGGTCAGGTGTTCCTGAGTCTTTCGTTCGGTGGCGTCCCCGTTAAAGGGGCGACGGGCGAGAAATGCGAGGATGACATCAACCAGTGTGGAGGAGGGGCGGATCAGCAGGTCGTGACCGCGCCCTTCCTGAATATGCAGACGGGCGCCAGGGATCAGCGCGGCCAGCTCCTTGCCGGCAGCAAGTGGAATGATGGGGTCATCCCGATCATGAACCACCAGGGTTGGCGCGCGTACGCTGGGCAGGGTGGCGCAGGCGTCCAGCGCGAGTAGATGATCCAGCAGTTGCCTGGCGGCCTCCGGCGTGGTCGTCATCTGCTGAAAGTCGCTGAACCAGGCCAGATCGCCGGCGCTACCGTTGGGAATGACCAGCGTGGCCAGGGTTCGGGTGGCCAGTTCCCAATGTGTACGTATCAGATGGCGAAAAGCCTCAACCCAGTCCGGGGTTACCGCAACACCTCCGCGCGCGAAGCCGGAACAGCACACCAGCCGGTCAACCCTTTCCGGATACAAGGCGGCGAATGTGGTGGCGGCAGGCGTTCCCGCGCAATGCGCCAGGAGGTGGGGCCGTTCGATTCCGAGGCTGTCCATGACCGCGAGCAGTTGATCCACATCCCCGCGCAGCGAGTGCGGAAACCGTCTTCTGTCCGAGAGTCCGCAGCCCAGGCGGTCATACCAGACCAGCCGATGCGCGCGAACGAGTCGGGCACGCGCCGCGGCAGCACAGGGGTGGCTCCAGCGTTCATGCAGGTGGGTAAACCAACCTGGCAGCAGGATCAGCGGTGGTCCGTCACCCAGGCTCGCCAGGGCAATACGGCCGCTCCCTGGCACGCGGCAATACGCCACCGAGGGGTGGGTTGCCATGCCAGTTCCTCCATTCTCCGGAACATGCTGAGGTGCCGATTTGACTGATCGGTCTAATGGAAGCGTAGATCCTGAGCGGGTTTCTGCAAGCCAGAGGCTGCGGGCCGAGAGCCTATACTTGTCCGTACCGTTTGCTCACCGGCCGAATACCCCTGATCATTGGTGGATGCCAAGCAGATGGCTATTGAAAGGAGCGAAAGATGGTAACCGCAATCGTGCTCATGTCGGTTGAGGGCAAACTCGTGAATCAGATTGCCGAAAAACTGGCCAACACGGAAGGAATCTCGGAATGCTACTCGGTGGGCGGCAGCTATGATCTGGTCGCCATCATCCGGGTGCCGCGCAATGAAGACCTGGCCCGGCTGGTCACGGAACATATTGCCCCGCTGGACGGCGTGCTTGCCACCGAGACCCTGCTGGCGTTCAAGGCGCACTCCAAGCACGACCTGGAGGCCATGTTCGCTGTTGGCCTTTAAGGAAACACTGATCTATTCCCATGGTGCTCTGGCGCGGGGAAGACGCGGATAGCGAAAACCGTGGAGGAGGGGAAAACCATGCAGCAACTGCAGATCGACCTGGTATCCGATGTGGCCTGCCCCTGGTGCGCCATCGGGTACAAGCGCCTGGAACGGGCCATGGCGGAACTGGAGCCGGAACTGAACGTGCAGATCCGCTGGCGCCCGTTTCAACTGAACCCGGACATGCCCCCGGAGGGTGAGCCCATACTGGAACATCTCACCCGAAAATACGGTCGTAGCCCGGAAGAGATGCACGCGGCCCAGGAGCAGATTATCGGCTTTGCCGAGGAACTGGGGCTCAATTTCTCCGGCGCCCGGGATCGGCGCGCCTACAACACCTTCGATGCCCACCGCCTGCTGGCCTGGGCGGCGGAGGCGGGAAGGCAGACGGAACTCGCAATGCGTTTGTTCGATGCCTACTTCGGTCACGGCCTCGACACTTCGGATCACGCCGTGTTGGCGGAGACCGCGGAATCCGCAGGACTGCCCGTGGGTGAAGCCCGTGCCGTGCTGGACTCCGATCGCTTTGCAGATGAGGTGCGTACCGAGGAACGCCATTACAAGCAGTCCGGCGTCACCGGCGTCCCCGCCTTCGTGGTCAACGGGCAGTACATGATTGCCGGCGCCCAGGA
>SLCE01000205.1 GCA_007125985.1 Ectothiorhodospiraceae bacterium
GCAAGCACCGGCATTGAACAGCGCTGGTATGCGCCGGACGACTGGGCGACATCCGATCTGGCCCTGCCCGCAGCCCAGGAGGCGCTGAAGCGTGCTGGTCGAAAACCCGAGGACGTGGATCTGATCATTCTGGGCACCGACTCTCCCGACTACACCACGCCGTGCACCTCGGTGGTACTGCAGGAGAAGCTCGGGGCCAAGCAGGCGGGCACCTTCGACGTGGTCTGCGCCTGCGCCTCGTTTCCCACCGCGGTGGCAACCGCCGCCGGCTACCTGGCCACCAACCCGAACTTTCGCACCATCCTGGTCATCGGTGCCTACATGATGCGCAAACTGGCGCATCCGGATGACCCCACCATCTTTTTCTATGGCGATGGGGCGGGCGCCGCCGTGATCGAGCCCAGCGATAAGCCCGGCTTTATCGGCGCCTCCTTCCTGGCGGACGGCAGCTATTCGGATTGCTGGGGTATTTTCTCCGGAGGCACCGCCGAACCGGCCACCGAGGAGTCGGTGCGTGCCGGGCGCACCAACGTCCGCCTGGTGAAGCGCTACCCGCCGGAGATCAACGATGCGGGCTGGCCCAAACTGTTCAACCAGCTGGCCGAGGCCCACGGCTTCACCGTGGATGATGTGGATCAGGTGATTTTCACCCAGGTGCGCAAGGCGACCATCGAACTGGTATCCGATACCATCGGCCTCCCACGGGAAAAGGCCCACGTCATCATGGACAAATGGGGTTACACCGGCTCTGCCTGCATTCCCATGGCCCTGTCCGACGCGATGGATCAGGGCAAGGTGAAACGCGGCGATCTGGTGGTGATGATCGGCTCCGGGGTGGGTTACAACCAGGCGGCCGTGGCTGTGCGCATGTAGGATTCAGGACCGGACCGGCGGTGCCTTCACCCGGGTGGAGGACGCCGCGCTCCGGCTTTTGCGCCGTTTGGGCCGTTCTGCCGGCAGCGGAATGGCCCGCAGATGGTCACCCGGGCAGCGTTCCAGCAAGGCGTCCGCCTGTGGATCCTCCGCCGACACCCACACCGTCTGATCGCCTGCCCAGCCACTCCCCTCCACCTGGTGGATAAAATCAGCGATCAAACGGCTGGTAAGCTGCGGGATCTCCAACGTGAACGCATGGCAGACCCGTGGTACCAGCACCAGTCGCGAGTTCACGATCCCGCGCCGTAGGATGTCGTGCAGATGCCGCGGCGTGAGCCAGTCGAATTCCCCGTTCAGAATCAGGGTCGGCGCCGTGATGCCCGCCAGTTCTTCGGTCATGGACTCGAACCCGGCCATGGACTCCATCAGGTTCTGAATCCCGTACAGCTCATTCGTGCTCACGCCCACGCGACGAATGAGCTGGATCAGTTCCTGGTGCTCAGCGATCCACGCGTTGCTAAAGTTCAGCGGCATCAGCAGGTCCAGATAAAAGCCGAAGCCCACCCGCACCAGGCCCACGTACAGATTGGTCGCATGCCCACGCAGCTGTGCATCCAGCTCACTGAATGTACTCACCGGAATCAGCCCCGCCAGTGCGTCCGGGTAATCCACCGCGTAGCGCAGCGCCACCACGCCGCCGAAGGAGATGCCGAACACATACGGTCGTTCGATGCCCAGATGCGCGTGTAAGGCATGCAGCCCCGCGGCATGATCGGCAAAACTGGCGCCAAGCACGGGCTTGGATGAGGCGCCCTGGCCCAGCATGTCGTAGGTGAGCACACGCACGCCGGCCTGGGGCAGGAGCTGGAAATACGGCCCCCAGTGGGACGTGCGCATGGACAGGCCGTTGATGATGGTCAGAACGGGATCGCCCTCGCGGCCGTGCAGCTCGTAGTACAGCTCGTGACCATCGAACTCAAATGCTGGCATGTCGCTCTCCTGTCACCTCAGCCCGTGGCCTGCTCCGGGCACAGGCTTTCCAGCAGTTCCAGATAGCAGGCTTCCACCTTGTCCCGCTCCTCTTCCACCAGCGCCTCACGCTCCTTGCGGCTGAGCCCGAGTTCCAGTTGCTTCAACAGGCGAATCTGCAGCTGGATCTGCCGCCCGTTTTCCTCCTCGACATCGTGTAGGGCCTGCAAAAAGGGCGTATCCAGCGGCAGCGACGGCGGCAGCAGCGGAATCAGCCGCACCACCGACAACAGCGCATGACTCATGGCCAGATACCGGTAGAAGCGCGCATCCGGCTCCAGGGGCGCCTGCATGTAATCCCAGGCGCGGGTGCGACTCCACAGACCCAGATTCAGAGTACCCGCCTCCATGTACACCAGCGGATTGGTGCTCCAGCTGGTGGCCCGGCTCAGCAGGGTGGACATCTCCAGTTCGCGGAAATACTGGGTATGCAGGAACTTCCAAGGCGCCCAGTCCAGCGGTTGAAATTCCAGCCGCGCCAGCACACCGGAATTGATGGCCTTCAGGGACTGGACGAACAGCGTGATCCGGCTCTGGTCATCCGCCCCCACTCCGTGCTCCGCGAAACAGGCCTGCAGTCGCCGGCGCTGATGATCCAATACTGATGCCATGTACACCTCCCATGTGCCGAGTCTATCGGAAACCGGCGTGGCGGTGACACCGCCGGATTGGCGCCGGTGACCGGCAGGGCACTAGACTGGACCACAAGGGCAGCCTGGAGCGGAGGAGTCATGCAACAACAGAGCGTGGCGGCAAAACAGAAACAGACGCTTATTCGGCACGTGCAGGAGCAGGTGAACAGGCGTTGGGGCCGGCACAATGCCCGTGCACTGCACGACTTCATCGAACACTACTACCGCCGCGTTTCCCCGGAGGACATTGCCGAACGCGGCGTCGGTGACCTCTACGGCGCCGCCGTCTCGCACTGGAACCTGGCCCGCCATCGACGCTCCGACACGCCGCGAATCAGCGTGTACAACCCCGATCCGGAACAGCACGGCTGGGAGTCCACCCACTCCGTGGTGCAGATCGTCATCGACGACCTGCCCTTCCTGGTGGACTCGGTGGCCATGGCACTGAGTCGCGCCGGGCTGACGGTTCACCTGATCATCCACCCCATCCTGCAGGCACAACGTGACGCCAAGGGCGAGCTGCTGACGGTCACCGAGGGCACGGCGGACGACGGCGCCGCAGCCGAATCGTGGATGCATTTCGAGATTGACCGTCAACCCGGCGGTCCGGAGCTTGATGCGCTCAAGGAGTCGATTCTGCATGTGCTGAACGACTGCCGGACGGTGGTGCGCGACTGGCAGCCCATGCGGGAACGCATGCAGGCGGCGCGGGACGAGCTGGCGCAGGCCAAACACCCTCAGCCTGACGATCAACAGGAGGCGCTCGCTTTCCTGGACTGGCTGATCGACAACCACTTCACCTTTCTCGGTTACCGGCGCTACGACCTGCAACGCAAATCCCGCCGCCTGCAGTTGCAGCCTCTGGGGGAGACGGCTCTGGGCATCCTGCGCAGCGCCGACACCGGCCATGCCTCCCACAGCTTCAACGCCCTGCCGGCCGCCGTGCAGGCCCTGGCCCGGGACCCCACACCGCTGGTGCTGACGAAATCCACCAGCCGCGCCACCGTGCACCGACCCGGGTACATGGACTACGTGGGGGTGAAGCGCTTCGACACGGACGGCAAGGTGGTGGGCGAAGATCGCTTCCTCGGGCTCTACACCTCGGCGGCCTACAACACCAACCCGCGTTATATCCCCTTGTTACGGCGCAAGATCCGGCAGGTCATTGAACACTCCGACCTGCCGCATCCCAGCCACGACAGCAAGGCGCTGACCCATATTCTCGAGAGCTATCCACGGGATGAACTGTTCCAGATCCACCCGGACCGGTTGCAGGAGATTGCCGCGGGTATCCTGCATCTGCAGGACCGTCAGCGCGTGCGGTTGTTCGTGCGCGAGGACAGCTACGGGCGTTTCGTCTCCTGCATGGTTTTCGCGCCACGCGACCGCTACGACAGCGACGTGCGCCGGCGCATGCTCGCCATACTGGAGCAGGCGTTCGGCGCCACCCAAAGCGAGTTCAGCGTGAGCCTATCGGAAGCGGTACTGGCCCGGATCCATTTCATCCTCCACGTGCAAGGCCATGAGCTGCCCCGGGTGGACCTGGCTGACGTGGAAGCCCGCCTGGCGCAGACGGTGCTGAACTGGGGCGACGACTTGCATCGCGCCTTGCTGGATTATTATGGCGAGGCCCGCGGCAACCGTCTGCATGCCGCCTACGCCGATGCCTTCAGCACCGCCTACCGTGAGGATACCCAACCCCGGTCGGCAGCCCACGACGTGGACCGGCTGGAACGCCTGGGCACAGGCAATGGCCTGGAGATTCTGCTCTATCGCCCCTTGGAGTCGGCCGAGGACGAGCTCCGGCTGCGGCTCTACCATCAGAATGAACCGATCACGTTGTCGGAAGCCCTGCCCCTGCTGGAGAACATGGGTGTTCAAGTGCAGGATGAACGACCCTATGCCGTGAACGCGACAGCCCATGCCCCCGCCTGGATCCATGACTTCGGCCTGCGGCTGGATCATGCGCGGGAGCTGGAAATCGATCAGGTGCGCAGCCTGTTCGAGGACTGTTTCAGCGCCGCGTGGCACGAGGAAGTGGAGAATGACGGCTTCAACCGGCTGGTGCTTGCGGCGCGGCTGAACTGGCGGGAGATCGCCATACTCCGCGCCTACAGCAAATACCTGCGGCAGGCGGGCACCACCCTCAGCCAGGCATACATGGAAGAAACCCTGGTGGATCATCCGCGTATCACGCGCCTGCTGGTTCGCCTGTTTCACACGCGCTTCGATCCGGAGCGGGTTGACCTGAAGCGTGCGACGCGGATCGCAGAGCAGGTGGAGCTGGCGCTCAACGAAGTGCCCAGCCTGGACCAGGACCGGATCCTGCGGCGCCTGCTGGCGGCCATCCAGGCCACGCTGCGCACCAATTACTACCAGCCCGAGAGCGATGGTTCGTCCAAGCGATACCTCAGCCTGAAGCTCAACCCGGCGTCCATCCCGGAGATCCCCCTGCCGCTCCCGGCCTACGAGATTTTTGTCTACTCCCCCCGTATGGAAGGGGTACACCTGCGGGG
This sequence comes from Ectothiorhodospiraceae bacterium, assembly GCA_007125985.1. Taxonomy (GTDB): domain Bacteria; phylum Pseudomonadota; class Gammaproteobacteria; order Nitrococcales; family Aquisalimonadaceae; genus LSCE01. Next base: position 5,054 of record SLCE01000205.1, read on the forward strand.
CGGCAAGGTCGCCCGGGGCGGTCTGCGCTGGTCGGACCGGCGCGAGGACTACCGCACCGAGATCCTGGGCCTGATGAAGGCACAAATGGTGAAGAATGCGGTCATTGTTCCCGTAGGCGCCAAGGGCGGCTTCGTGCTCAAGCGCCAGCCGGAGGACCGGGAGGCACTCCATGCCGAGCTGAAAGCCTGCTACCGTAGCTTTATCCGCGGACTGCTGGATATCACAGACAACTACCCGGGCGGCGAGATCCAGCACCCGCCGCAGGTGGTCCGGCATGATGACGATGACCCCTATCTGGTGGTGGCGGCGGACAAGGGCACGGCCACCTTCTCCGATACGGCCAACGGCATCGCCAGAGAATACGGGTTCTGGCTGCACGACGCCTTTGCGTCCGGCGGGAGCAATGGTTACGACCACAAGAAAATGGGCATTACCGCCCGGGGCGCCTGGGAGGCGGTGAAGCGGCATTTCCGCGAACTGGGCAGGGACATCCAGCACGAGGCCTTAACCGTGGTCGGCATTGGCGACATGTCCGGGGATGTGTTCGGCAACGGCATGCTGCTATCCGAACACATCCGTCTGGTGGCCGCCTTCGACCACCGCCACATCTTCATTGATCCGGATCCGGACCCCGCCGCGGGCCATGCCGAGCGCCGGCGCCTGTTCGCGCTGGAGCGCTCCAGCTGGGACGACTATGATCGGGCGCTGCTGTCCACCGGAGGCAACATCTACCCACGCACCGCGAAGAGCATCACGCTCTCTGCGGAAGCTCGCCGAGCCCTGGGCATCGAGGCCGAGCAACTGGCGCCGAACGAGCTGGTCCAGTGCATCCTGCGCGCACAGGTGGACCTGCTCTGGAACGGTGGAATCGGCACCTACATCAAGGCCGCCTCGGAAACCCATCTGCAGGTGGGCGACCGGGCCAACGACGCCGTACGGGTGGACGCCCAGGAACTGCGCTGCCGGGTGGTAGGCGAGGGTGGCAACCTCGGCGTGACCCAGTTGGGGCGCATCGAATACGCCATGGCGGGCGGTCGCATCAACACCGACGCCATCGACAACGCGGGCGGCGTCGCCTGCTCCGACCAGGAGGTCAACATCAAGATCCTGCTCAATGGGGTGATGGAGCGGGGCGAACTGACCGATCGCCAGCGCAACCGGCTGCTGGCCGAGATGACCGACGATGTGGCCGCCATCGTCCTGGAGGGTAACTACCGGCAGACGGAAACCCTGACCATGATGCAATTGCGGGCCTCTGAGCTGCTTAATGAGCAGGCCCGCCTGATCCGTCAGCTGGAACAACAGGGCCGACTCAAGCGCAAACTGGAACGGCTGCCGGATGAAGAACAGCTGGCCGAACGCGGCCAGAGCGGGCAGGGATTGACCCGCCCGGAGGCGGCTGTGCTGCTGGCCCACGCCAAACTGGCGGGCTTCGATGCCCTGATGGACAGCGGCCTGGCAGACGAGCCGGAACTGGGCGCGGTACTGGAAGCCTATTTTCCACCCCCGTTACGGAAGCGCTTTCCCGACGCCATCCGCACCCACCGCCTGCGCAAGGAGATCATCTGCACACAAATCGCCAACGATGTGCTCAACCGCATGGGCGCCAGCTTCCTTTTCCGCATACAGGACGCCAGTGGAGCCGGGGCAGCCGGAGTGGCGCGCGCCTTTCTCACCGCGCGCCACATCTTCCGTCTGCAACCCATTTGGGACGCCATCGACGCCCTGGACAACACGGTGAGTGACGCGGTGCAGTGGGAGCTGCGGTTGAGCTGCGTGCGGGTGGCCGAGGCAGCAGTGCTCTGGTTATTGCGCAACCTCGGGCCCGGTTTCCCCATGGGAAGCACCGTCGAGCAGATGGGTGAACAGCTGGCGGGCCTGGACAGCAGCTTGGACACCCTGCTGCCCGACACCTGGCGCGATTATCTGCAACACCAGACCGACCAATGGACCGCCGGCGGCGTTCCGGATGCCCTAGCCGGTCAGGTGAGCCGCCTGCTGCCGCTGAACGGCAGTCTGGATGCCTCACGCGTGGCCCAGGCAACCGGGGACGACGTGGAATTGGCCCTGGCCGTGCATTTCCTGCTCGCCCACCGCCTGCAGATCGACTGGCTGGCCCTGGCCATCGATCAGATGCCCGCCAACGATCCGTGGCACGAGCGCTGCCGACTGGGGCTACGGGACGATGCACTGGGTCAGCTGCGCCAGTTGACCGCCGGCGTGCTCACCGCCAGCCCGGATGGCGCGCCGACGGAGCGGGTGGACCACTGGCTGCACCAGCATGCAATCGCCGTGGAGCGGCTGCTGCAGACGCTGACCGCGTTGCAGGCGGGCGGTCCGCCGGATGTGGTCCGCCTGACGGTGGCGGTGCAGGATGTGAAGAACCTGGTGGTGGTCTCCACCCCAGGTGACGGGCACCGGGCGGCAGAACACTGAACCACAACCAAGGGAGAGACCATGGGCGAGACCGTGGCACTGCATTTTCAGGAGCAGGGTGAAGGCGAGCCGCTGCTGATCCTGCATGGGCTGTTCGGATCAGGTAGCAACTGGCGACGCATCGCCAAGGCACTGGCAGACCACCACCGTGTTCTGCTGGTGGACCTGCGCAACCACGGGCAATCCCCACACCACCGCGTCATGGACTACCCGGCCATGGCCGCGGATGTCAGCGCCCTGATGGAGCAGCTGGGGCTCGAGCAGGCCAATCTGCTGGGCCACTCCATGGGCGGCAAGGTCGCCATGTGGTTGGCGCTGGAAGCGCCACATCGGGTGCAGCGGCTGGTGGTTGCTGATATGGCGCCGGTACCCTATCCGGACGATGGTGAACACCGCGCACTGATCAATGCCCTGCTGGAACTGGATCTGGGTGCCCTGGACTCCCGCGCGGACGCCACCCGGCAGTTGGCCCAGGCCATTCCCTCACTGGGCATCCGTCAGTTCCTGCTCACGAATCTCGAGCAGCGGGACGGCCAGTGGCGCTGGCGCATTCCGCTGCAGAGGCTGCGGGAGGAACTGGATACCATCCGCGGCTTTCCCGAACCCCACGGTCAGTATCCGGGACCAAGCCTGTTCATTCATGGCGGCCGGTCCAGCTACGTCACCGAGGAAAGCCACCCCCTCATCACCCGACTGTTTCCGGGGGCGACGTTCAGCACGCTGCCGGACTGTGGACACTGGCTGCACGCCGAGGACCCGGACACCTTCAGCGCCCAGGTGAAAGAATTTCTGGCCTCACAGGGCGCCGCCGGGCAATAGGGGACGTCAATACAGTGTGGCATCGACTTGCGCAGCGGGACTATAATGCGCGTTCGCCAGTTGACGGCCCTGCTGCACCACCCGGTCACCCTTGCGTGACTCCGGGCCGTTGCTGTTTCCCGGCGCCGATCGGCTGCGTCGACCGCATTAGCAATGCACATCATTCCGGAGAGAGGGCATGTCAGACGAACTGCGTGAGAGCGCGCTTGAATATCACCGCTATCCGAAACCCGGTAAGCTCACCATCGCTCCCACCAAGCCGCTGGCCAACCAGCGGGATCTGGCATTGGCCTACTCCCCCGGCGTTGCCTACGCTTGCGAACTGATCGCCGAGGATCCCAATGAGGCCGCCAGCGTCACCGCACGGGGCAACCTGGTGGCGGTGATCACCAACGGCACCGCCGTCCTTGGGCTCGGGCCCATCGGTCCGCTGGCCTCTAAGCCGGTGATGGAAGGCAAGGCCGTGCTGTTCAAGAAGTTCTCCGGCATCGACGTATTCGATATCGAGATTGATGAGCGGGATCCCGACAAGCTGGTGGACATCATTGCCAGCCTGGAACCCACCTTTGGCGGCATCAATCTGGAGGACATCAAGGCGCCCGAGTGCTTCGAGATCGAGGCCAAGCTCAAGGAGCGCATGAGCATCCCGGTGTTCCACGACGACCAGCATGGCACCGCAATCATCACCGCCGCGGCCATCCGCAACGGCCTGCGCGTGGTGGAGAAGAACATCGACGAGGTCACCCTGGTGTGTTCCGGCGCGGGCGCGGCGGCCATGGCCTGCCTGGACCTGCTGGTCAGCCTGGGCATGAAGCGTGAACACATCACCGTACTCGACTCCAAGGGCGTGGTTCACGGCGAACGTGACAAGTTGGATGCGCGCAAGGCCACCTATGCCCGCGAGACGGATGCGCGCACCCTGGCCGACGCCATCGAGGGGGCCGATATCTTCCTCGGCCTGTCCGGCCCCGGCATACTCAAGCCGGAGATGCTCAAGACCATGGCGGAACGCCCCCTGATACTCGCCCTGGCCAATCCCATTCCGGAGATCCTGCCGGAACTGGCCCAGGAAGTACGCCCGGATGCGGTCATCGCCACCGGCCGTTCGGACTACCCGAACCAGGTCAACAACGTGCTCTGCTTCCCGTTCATCTTCCGCGGCGCACTGGACGTGGGCGCCACGACGATCAACGAGGAGATGAAGCTGGCCTGTGTGGAGGCCATCGCCGACCTGGCCACCCAGGAGTCCTCCGACGTGGTGGTGGCCGCTTACGGCGGCAAGCCGCTGCAGTTCGGGCCGGATTATCTGATCCCCAAGCCGTTCGACCCGCGCCTGATCACCGAGATCGCGCCGGCGGTTGCCAAGGCAGCCATGGACAGCGGCGTGGCGACCCGGCCCATTGAGAATTTCGACACCTACAAACTGCAGCTCAGCCAGTTCGTATTCCAGTCCGGCCTGGTGATGAAGCCGATCTTCGAACAGGCGCGGGCCAACGTGAAGCGCGTGGTGTACGCGGAAGGCGAGAACGAACGCGTACTGCGGGCGGTGCAGGTGGTGGTGGACGATGGCCTGGCCAAGCCCATCCTGATCGGCCGTCGCAAGGTGGTTGAGATGCGCCTCAAGCGCATGGGCCTGCGCCTTAAGCTGGACGAGGATGTGGAACTGGCGGACCCGGAGGATGACCCGCGCTACCGGGAATACTGGACGCTGTACCACTCGCTGATGGAGCGCAAGGGCATCACCCCGGGTCAGGCACGTAACATCGTCCGCACCCGCACCACCGTGATCGCGGCCTTGATGGTGTACCGGGGCGAGGCCGATGCCATGCTCGCTGGCCTCAACGGTCGTTACCACCGCCAGCTTACCCATGTGGAATCGGTGCTGGGCAAGCGGCCGGGCGTGCGCAATCTGGCGGCAATGAACGCGCTGATTCTGCCCAAGGGTACGTTCTTCCTCTGCGACACCTACGTGAATCACGACCCCACGGCGCAGCAGATCGCCGAGATGACCATTCTTGCCGCGGACGAAGTCCGCCGCTTCGGTGTCACGCCCAAGGTCGCGCTGCTCTCCCATTCCAGCTTCGGCTCCTCGGATGCGGAATCGGCTCAGAAAATGCGCGAGGCGCTGAAGCTGATCCAGGCCCGGGATCCGTCCCTGGAAGTGGAAGGCGAAATGCACGGGGACGCCGCCATCTCCGAGACCATCCGGCAGCGGATCTTCCCCAACAGCCGGCTGGGCGGGAAGGCGAACCTGCTGATCATGCCGACCCTGGATGCGGCAAACATTGCTTTTAACCTGATGAAAGTGATGAGCGATGCCGTCTCGGTGGGCCCGATTCTGCTGGGGACGACAAAACCGGCACACATCCTCACACCGTCGGTCACCGTGCGCGGGCTGATCAACCTCACGGCGCTGGCTGGGGTGGAGGCCGGCATGAACGAGGAGGGCGGGGCGAAGTAATCCCGCTATGCATGACACGGGCCCGCCGGGCGGCGGGCCCGTCCTGTTCAGGCGCTGACCGCGGTCTCCCGGTGCACCTGTTCCAGCTCGGCCAACGGCTCCAGCCCGACCCCGGCCTCAAGTCCGCGCCGGTAGTGCCGACAGGCCTGGGCTTCCTCCCCCAGCCGCTCCAGCAGGGAGGCCAGCAGATAGCTCGCCTCGGCAGGTGCCCCTCGTTGTTCCGCCGCCTCCAGGAAGGACCGTGCCTGACCCCACAGGCTTGCGCGCAGGGACAACTTGCCGGCCACCAGCAACAGCAGCGGATCTTCCGGGTGCTGTTTGAGCCAGCCTTCCACCGTGGACAGCAGCGCCGAGGGATTACGCGGCGCAAGTCGCACCAGGCCCTGCAGCCAACGCGTATCCCAGGCACGGCCCAAGGCCTTGCGCAGCAGCCGCTCGGCCTCGTCGCTGGAGGCGTCGCATAGCAGCAGGCCGTCCACATAGGCTTCCAGTACGGCATCATCCTGGCAGATGGCCCGCGGGAGTCGTGCCCAGCTGCGCCGCAAGCGCTCTTGGTCCAGTGCGGCGGCGGCCTGTTCCAGCGCGCCACGCGCCGCCTTGCGTTCCAGCAGCCGCAACCGTTCCTGGGGCAGGCGGGCGTGCCGTTGCACCACGGGAAGAATCTCCAGCAGCCGATCCCATTCGCCCAGCCGCTCGCAGCACAGCGCCAGCAGTTCCAGGATGCGCCCCTGCCGCGGCCATTGCTCCTGCAGCAGGTTCAGCGTCGCAAAACCGGTTTCGTACTGTCCGTCCTCCATGTGCAGCTGCGCCTGCACCAGGCCCACGGCCAGACGGGCCTCCGGATTGGCCTGATCCGCCATGGCCAAGTACTGGTCCCGCCGGGGCGCCGCACCCTCCCGGTGAGCGGCCATGGCCGCCCCCAGGTAATGGATCAGCGGAGTCTCACTGTTCGGGGCTGCCCGTGCGAGATCCTGCTCCGCACCACGGGAATCACCTTCGGCCAGGCGCCGCATACCGCGCAGCAGGCGGGTACGCGCCACGAGCTGACGTCGCCGCCGCCACCAGCCCCGCACGTCTCTGGGCCCACGCCAGAGCGCCCACAGGAGCCTGAGCAGGAAATACAGGGCCAGACCACCGGCCAGCAGAGCGCCCACGGCCAGAAACAGGCTTGCCTGCACGCTCATGCCATTGACATGCACCAGCACGTAGCCGGTCTGATCATGAAACCACAACGCCGCGGCAACGCTGATCAGCAGAACCGCCAGGATGAGGAACAGCTTTTTCATCGACCCTCCCCGCCTGCAGTCCAGTCAGCTGGCAGGCTTGGCAATTCGGGGCGAATGGTTTCCTCGGTCAGCGCCTCCAACTCGGCCAGGGCAGCGCGAACACCGTCATCCTCAAGGTTGTAGTACTGCTGCATCCATTCCCTGGCCTGCGCCAGACTGACCCGGTAAACCTCAGGCTGTTGCTCCAGCAGGGCCAGTCGCGCGGCCTGCAGTTCCAGGCGCAGATTCTGGCGCAGGAACCATTCCTCGTCCGGCGTCATCAGTTCGGCAGGCGCGCCCTCCCGGCGCACAACCACCAGACTGGACAGGCTGGCCCGGAACTGCTCCCAGGCGCGGGAACTGGCCTGCTGCCAGCCTGCAACGGTGCTCAGATCCGCATCCGGCTGCCGGCCCAGGGGCTCCGGCTCCAATCGTGGCGTACGCTCCTGCAGGGGCAATTGAGCCGCATCTGTGGTCAACGCCCGCAGCCGGCCGGCCAGGGCGTCCGTTTGCACCGGACGCACTTCGAGGATGGCATTAATGAATTCCCGCAGCTCCTGCCGTGCGTCCAGGCCGGTACCGCCCAGTTCCGCCAACAGCTCATCCGCGATTTTCAGCGCCGCCAGCGCTCCGGCCGGGTCGGCCCGCAGATCCAGACGCTGGCGCGCCAGGCTGTATAGATAATCCACTTCCGAGTGGATCCAGTCATCCCGATGGGCCGCCGCCAGTTCCTCCAGCCGTTCCATGCGCTCGTCCACCCGACCCTGGCGGTCCCGCACCTGCTGCATGGCCTCGCGGGTATCGGCCAGTGTCTGCTGATGGGATTCGTGTTCCGCAGCCAGGTTGTCCACGCGACCCGCCAGTCGTTCCGCCCGGGAAACGGCACTGTCGCGCAATTCCTCGTATTGCTGCTGTGTCACCAGCCCGCGCTGGCCTGCCTCCAGGCCCTGCATCCGTTCATGCAGCCACCAGGCAGCACCGACGGCCAGGACAGCCAGCACGACCAACAAGACCAGTGCCGCTGTTGCCAGCCGTTGGGCCCGCTCCGCCCGCACATCGTCGCGATCAGCCTGGGCGGATGCCGGTGGCGGAGCCCCCTGCGATGTGGCGTCGGCGTCGGCGGACGACTCCGGGGCCTGGGAATCGGCGGAGGACGTCTCTTCGGCTGCCGTCGCGTCAGGATCACCCTGCTCGGGCTTCCGTGTGGTTTCCTCGTCGCTCATTGCGCCCCCCCTGTTGTCCTGTTGCTCGCGCCACCGCACCAACCCTTCGATCAGACCGCCATCACTGGCTTCCGGCGCGACCACGATGCCACCCTGGAAGCCCCGGACCCGGGCTGCGGTGGCGACACGGCCGCTGACCGTCACCAGGCCGGTGCCGAGCAGGGCCTCACGCCCATCCGGACCGACCAAGGCAATCAGATTGTCCAGCCCTTCCAGGCTGGTGACCACAACCACATCCAATCCGCCCCGGTCCCAACGCTCCAGCAGGGGCGCCGGGTCGGCCTCAGGGCGGATGCGGCGGTACACCTCCAGCAGGCCCACCTCCGCACCCCGCTCCCGGAGCGTGTCGGTGAGCAACTGGCGCCCACCCTCGCCGCGTATCAACAGTATGCGCTGTCCCGACACCTGGTGCAGGCGCGGGTGTGCCAGCAGGCCTTCACTGGTGTACGGGCCCTCGGGGCACACCGCCACCGGCACGCCAGCGGCAGCAAGTGCGTCTGCCGTGGCCCGGCCAATGGCGGCCACTTCCGGCCCCTGGGGCCAATCCCGGCCCTGGCGGCGCATGATGTCCATGCAGGCGTTGACCGCATTGGGGCTGGTGAATATCACCAACTGCTGTTCGGGCAATGCGTCAAACTGCGCGGTCAGGGCCTCGCTGTCGGCCACCGGCTCGATGGCCAGTACCGGAAACTGCACCGGCGTTGCCCCCTCTGATTCCAGCATGGCACAGAGCGGACCACATTGATGTCCCGGTCGCGTGACCAGGACGTTGAGCCCCTGAAGGCGCGCACCACTCACAACAGGTCCTCCGACTGGAACAGGGCATCCAGGATGTCGCGTCCACCGCGGTCGAGCAGATCGTGCCCCAGGGCCTCACCCAGGGCCTCCGCGGCTATCGCCTGCCCGCGACGCTCGCCCCGCACCAGCCGCGTGCCATCCGGCGAACCGACAAACCCGCGCAAGTAAAGCAGATCACCCTCCAGCTCCGCGTAGGCCCCGATGGGGACCTGACAGCTCCCCTCCAGCTGCCGGTTCATGGCCCGTTCGGCAAGCAGGCGGGTATGGGTGTGGGGGTCGTCCAGCGGAGCGATAAGCGCCTCCACATCAGGATCACCGGCCCGACACTGGATACCCAGCGCCCCCTGGCCCACCGCAGGAAGGCTTTCCTCGGGGGGCATGCGGCGCGCGATGCGTTCGGCCAGGCCCAGACGCTGCAAGCCCGATGCGGCCAGGATGATGGCATCGAACTGACCTTCATCGAGTTTACGCAGACGGGTGTTGACGCTGCCGCGCAGGGTTTCCACCTGCAGATCGGGGCGCCGTGCGCGCACCTGGCTCTGGCGGCGCAGGCTGGCAGTACCAAGCACGGCACCCTGGGGAAGTTCGTCCAGGGATGCGTAATGATTGGAAACAAATGCGTCACAGGGGTCGCCCCGGTCCAGAATGACCGGGAGGATAAGCCGGGCCGTGATTTCCGACGGCACATCCTTCATGGAATGCACTGCCACATCCGCGCGCCCGTCCAGCAGGCCCTCCTCGAGTTCTTTCAGGAACAGCCCCTTGCCGCCAATCTTCGCCAGCGGCGCATCGAGGATGCGGTCCCCCCGCGTGCTCATCTTCACCAATTCCACGGTCAGGCCCGGATGCAGGCGCCGCAGACGGTCGGCAACATGCTCGGCCTGCCAGACGGCCAGCGGTGACTTTCGGGTGGCTATGCGCAGCGTGGAGATCATCAGAATCGGCTTCCCTCGAAATGCGGACTGCATAGGATGCCACGCGAGCGCCCCGGAGACGAAAAGCGGTATGCCAACCCCGGCCGGTTATGCATCATGCTACATCCTGCCTCCATCCCGCTCGCCCTGCAGGCGCAGCAGGCGGCGGATATCGGCCACATGCCGCCGACTCACTTCCAGCCGGCGTGGGTTGCCGCGCACCTGGAGATAGTGGCGCCCGTCCAGGTCCTTTTCCATGCCGGCCAAGCGGTCCCGCGCCACCAGGGCATTCCGGTGCACCCGCACGAAGCGGTCCCCGAATTCGTCTTCCAGCTGACGCAACGACTCCTCGATCAGATCCTCGCCGCTGTCATGGAATACGGTGACGTACTTGTGCTCGGCCTGAAAGCAGTGGATATCCTCCAGCGGGATGAGCTCCAGCGCGCCGCGGCGGCGGCACAGGATGTGCTGGCGCCTGCCGTCGCCATCGGCCTGCTCCTCGAGCGCCCCGAGTTGTGCACGGTTGAGTCGACAGGCCTTATCCAGTGCCGCTTCCAGCCGCTCCCGGCGAACCGGTTTGACCAGGTAGTCCACACCTTGTGCCTGAAAGGCCTCGAGCGCGTGTTCGCCATAGGCGGTAACGAAAATCACTGCGGGCGGCGCAGGGGCCGTGGCCAGATGGCCTGCGGCGGAGAGTCCGTCCATCCCGGGCATGCGCACATCCATCAGCACCACGTCGGGCTGATGCTGTTCCGCCAGCCGTATGGCCTCCTGACCATTGCGCGCGCCGGCTACCACCTGATGCCCGCCAATGTCTCCCACCAATTGCGCCAGCCGTTCCCGCGCCGGCGCCTCGTCGTCCACGATCAGTATGTTCATGTGTCTGACTTGTTATAGGGAAAAACCAATGTCACCACATAGTGGCGTTCCGAATGCTCTGCATGCAGCCAGGCAGACCGCCCGAAGGCCAGCTGAAGCCGTTGGCGGACGTTGTCCTGCGCCATACCCATGCCACCGCTGCGCGGGGCCGGTCCGCCCTGCGCCACCGGATTGATGATGGTCAGCCGCAGCCGCTGGCCCTGCCGGTCCCCATCGATGCGGATCTCACCGCCGTCCAGCAGCGGTTCCACGCCATGATAGACGGCGTTTTCCACCAGCGGCTGCAAGGTAAGCGGCGGCAGGCGGGCATCTTCCGGCAGATCATCCACATTCCAGCGTACCTGCAACCGGTCCCCCAGGCGCAGCGATTCGATGCGCAAATAGTCGCGGCAAAGATCCAGCTCACGACCCAGACTGCTCTCGCCGCTGCTCCCGCGCAGCCCGGCCCGGAACAGTTCCGCGAGGTCCTCCACAGCACGCTCTGCCTCCTGGGGCTGTCGGCGGATCATGGAGGCAATGGTATTGAGGCTGTTGAACAGGAAATGGGGGCGGATTCGGGATTGCAGGGCCTGCACCCGCGCCTGGGTCTCCGCCATCAACTGGCCTCGCCAGGCCCGTTGGAGGTAGAAATAACGCATCAACAGAGCCGCCACCATGCCGGCCATGGCCACCGCGCGGCCATGGAATGCCAAGTGCGCGCCAGTAAGCAGCTCGCTGTTTCCCATGACGCGCCAGGCGGTCTCGCTGACCACGATGGTGGTGAGCACGATCACGCAGCAGGCTCCGACAGCGGCGGCCAACACCTCCAACCGGCTCAGCCAGCGCTGTAGCAGGCACAACAGGACACAACTTCCCAGTGCCACCCACTGAACGTACAGCGTGAAAAGACTCAACGCCCACCAGCGATTACCTGCCGGTTGCGCCAGCACCAGCAGAAACACCAGTAGCTGCGCCATGACCACGACCCCGAACAGGGTGTGAAGGCGGCAGAAATGCGGCAGGAAATCGTTCTGGTTCTCCATTGCCCGATCCTGTCCCTGTTGCCGGCAGTGTGCGGTGAGCCTACAGCCCGGGGCAAGGGTGGCGTTCCACTCGGAACCCCGTGGGGGCCTGTTATACTCTGCCGCCATCTGCAAACCCGTACCGGATGCCGTCATGAGCAAGAAAACCAGCCAGCAGTTGTGGACCGGCCGCTTCACCGAGGCCACCGATGCCTTCGTGGAGGCTTTCACCGCCTCCGAACACTTCGACCGTCGCCTGTACCGCCAGGACATCCAGGGCTCCATGGCCCATGCCCGCATGCTGGCGAAAGCGGGCGTGCTCAGCGAGGCGGAGCGCGACGCCATCCTGAAGGGGCTGGAGGAACTGCGGGAGGAGATCGACCAGGGGGATTTCGACTGGTCACCGGCGCTCGAAGATGTGCACATGAACATCGAGAAGCGGCTTACCGACCGCATTGGCGAGGCGGGCAAGAAGCTGCATACCGGGCGTTCCCGCAACGACCAGGTGGCCACTGACATCCGGCTGTATCTGCGCGAGGCCATCGACGCCATCCGTGTCCAATTGCTCCGATTCCAGGCCGGACTGGTGGAGCTGGCCGAGCGCGAGGCAGACACCATTCTGCCGGGTTTCACCCACCTGCAGGTGGCACAGCCGGTGAGCTTCGGCCACCACATGCTGGCCTGGTACGAGATGCTGGTACGGGATCAGGAACGCTTCGAGGATTGCCGCAAGCGGATGAACGTCATGCCGCTGGGCTCCGCGGCACTGGCCGGCACCAGCTTCCCCATTGACCGGGACATGACCTGCGCGGAACTGGACTTTGACCGGCCCAGCCGCAATTCGCTGGACGCGGTCTCGGATCGTGACTTCGCCATGGAATTCACCGCGGCCGCCGCGATCCTGCTCACGCACACGTCGCGCATGGCCGAGGAGATGATCATCTGGGCATCGCCGCTGGTGGACTTCATCGACCTGCCGGACCGCTTCTGCACCGGCTCCAGCATCATGCCGCAGAAGAAGAACCCGGACGTGGCAGAGATCGTGCGCGGCAAGACGGCACGAGTGAACGGCCACCTAATGGCCCTGCTCACTCTGATGAAGTCCCAGCCGCTGGCCTACAACCGGGACAACCAGGAAGACAAGGAACCGTTGTTTGACACTGTAGACACGGTGCTGGACTGCCTGCGCGCCTTTGCCGACATGGTACCGGCCATGCAGGTGAAAAAAGAGAACATGTACGCGGCGGCGAAGAAGGGCTTCGCTACTGCCACCGACCTGGCGGATTACCTGGTGCGCAAGGGTGTGCCGTTCCGCGACGCCCACGCCATCGTCGGCGCAGCGGTGCGCCATGGGGTGGAGCAGGGCAAGGACCTGGCGGACATGGACC
>SLCE01000047.1 GCA_007125985.1 Ectothiorhodospiraceae bacterium
CAATTCGTAGCGCCCGTCCGATCCGGTTGTGACCACGCGCTCTGCGGCACCGCTGAACTGAAGCTCGGCGCCTGTCAGGGACTGTCCTGAACCAGAACTGGTCACGACACCGATTAACCGTCCCTGATCCGGCAACGGTGTCAGCCGCACCACGCCGACATCAACCACCGCGCCCGCATCAGCGCGCACGGTCTGCGTCGCTGCATGAAAACCCTCCGCAAGGTAGCTGACCTGCAGATCCTCACCCGCAGGAAACTCCAGCGTGAAACGCCCCAGATTGTCAGTACGCGTTGCAGAATCCGGCCCGCTCTCCACCTGTACCAGCACATCGGCAAGCGGCATATCCATGCCATCGGCAAGGATTCTCCCGCTCAGCCTGGCGCTGTCCGGATGCGGTGGCGGCTCGGAATCGGCCACGCGGCGCGCCGCATGGAGGGCTTGCAGGGCAAGCGCCGTGGCGAATACATCCTCGCCCCAGCTACCGTTTCGCTGCTGTGCTGTCCGGAGGCGCGCTAGCGCATCCGCGTAGCGTTCGGCATCTCCAGTGGCAGGAATAAGTGCCACCAGGGTTGCAGCCGTCTCCCAGTCCGGCCCCCAGGTGCCATCTCCTTTGCGGTGCTCCTCAAGAAAACGGCCGGCCACATCCACGGCTGCCGCGACCTGGAAGCGGAAGCGGTACGCTTGCAATGCCCGACTGGCGAGCGCGGTCAGGTATACCGAGCTTTGGTTTGGGCCATCAGCCCAGCCCCCATCCGCTCGCTGGCGGGCGAGCAGATACCCCACAGCCCCTGAGGCGAGCTCGGGTTCGGGATCACCCGCGGAAGCCCAGGCCACTAAAGTGTATGCGGTGGCAAGCACGGAGCTCTCGTGGCTCGGCCCATCGCCGATGCCTCCGTCACGCCTGGCGCGGCCCGCCAATTCGGGAAGGGGTTCCGAATCGCCGGCGATCACTCGCCGGGCCAGGTACTCCGTATTGCGGTCGGCCGCACTTTTCAGGAATACGAGGGCAGCGGTTTCATCGGGCAGGCGCAGACCCAATGCCCACCCAGCAGACAGCGCCTCGGCTGTACTCTGATGCGAGGTGGCAATGGTGTCCTCGGTCCGGACCGAACCATTCGCTGCCTGCTGCTCGGAAAGCCAGGCAAATCCCGCCTCCAGCTCAGCAGCAGAGGCTGCCGATATGATAAGCAGGCATAGGGCAAGCAGCGCTGCCCCAAGAGCAGATGCAGTATGGGTAGGCGGCACGATTGCACTCCATGCAAATCAGTTCCATTCCATGCAGGCCGTTCCTTGGCCTGTCGTGCGCCCGAAAATTATCCTCAGAATTCACGGAAGGTGTCAATGCATGCCGACACAACGCCCACCGAGCCCCGGCGACACAGCACGCCGCGGGCGTTTCCAGGGGCGACGCCGGATTGCGGACTTGGAGTCCGAAAACGCAAACGGCCCCAGAGACTCATCTCTGGGGCCGTCAGGTCGCGCGGCTACGGCTTTCCCTGCCTCATCCCTGGCCGGTAGAGCCTTCCATGGCTGCCTTCACTGGCGACGCAGATAATTTGCTATGACATGAGGAAATTTTCAACCCCCACCTTGGAAACGCTGTGCCAACTGGTCCATTCCGCCGGAAAGACACACCCGATCAGGGCAGCACGGCTATATCATCCAGCCCGGCAGTCTCGGGCAACCCCAGCATCAGGTTCATGTTCTGCACCGCCTGGGAGGCGGCGCCCTTGCTGAGGTTGTCGATTACGGACAGCACCAGTGCGGTGTCTCCGTCCTGCGGCTGGGAAACCGCGATACGGCACTGATTGGTGCCGCGTACACTGCGGGTTTCCGGGTGGGATCCGGCTGGCATGACGTCCACGAAGGGCTCGGCCGCGTAGCGCCGCTCGTACAGCGCCTGCAAGTCCTCGCCACGGGTGGTGAGCTTGCCGTAAAGCGTGGCCTGCATACCCCGGGTCATGGGCACAAGGTGCGGCACGAACACCAGCGGGGCCTCGCGGCCCAGCACATTTTCCACGGTCTGACGGATTTCTGGCAGATGCCGATGTCCGCCGGCGCCATAGGCTTTGAAGTTCTCATTGGCCTCGCACAGCAGGGTATGCACCTGTGCCTTTCGGCCAGCGCCGGAGACACCGGATTTGCAGTCGGCGATCAGGCTGCCCGGATCCACCAGCCCCTGTTCCAGCAGCGGCAACCAGCCCAGAGCCACCGCCGTCGGGTAGCAGCCCGGGTTGGCCACCAGCCGCGCATCACGAATCGCATCCCGATACAGTTCCGGCAGCCCGTACACGGCCTCTTCCACCTGGGCCGGGCAAGCGTGCTCCATGCCGTACCATTCGGACCAGGTCTTGAGATCCTTCAGACGGAAATCCGCGCCCAAATCCACCACGCGAGTGCCGGCATCCAGCAGGTCGGGAACCATCTGCATGGCCGTCCCGTTGGGTGTGGCGAAGAACACGAGCTCGCAGGCGGCCAGGGTTTCCACGCTGGGCTCGGTAAAACACAGATCCACATGCCCGCGCAGGCTGGGGAACATCTCATCCACCCGGCTGCCGGCGTTGCCGCGCGAGGTGATGGCGCGCAGTTCCACGCGGGGGTGGCGCGCCAGCAGCCGCAGCAACTCAACACCCGTGTATCCCGTGCCACCGACGATACCCACCTGAATCATGCGCGGCCTCCGCTGAATTGACCGAAAAAACAAGGAAACAATCCGTCATTGTAAACGGTCTGGCATAATCGCTTCCATGCCGATACCTCGACCGCCTCGATGGGATACCAGCCTGGCCATGGAATGGCTGCGCCTGCGTCTGTCCGGCACAGACGCGGTGCTGCTCATGGCGTTACTCGGCCTGGCATGCGGCGCGTTCACCGGCGGCGTTATCCTGGGCTTCCGCTGGCTGATCGAGAACGGCCAGGGCGCGCTGTTGGGCGGCGGCGGGGAGGATTTCGGCACACTGGCCGCCCATTGGCGACTGCTTCTCCCGGTGGTCGGTGGACTGGTCCTGGGGCTGCTCCTCACCTGGGTCGGCGAATCTGGCCGCAGCACCGGCGTGGCCTACGTGATGGAGCGGCTGCACTACTTTCAGGCCCGGCTGCCGCTGCGTAATGCGGTGGTGCAATTTTTTGGCGCGGCCGGCGCCATCATCAGCGGCTTCTCCGTGGGACGGGAAGGGCCCGGCGTCCACCTGGGAGCGGCCAGCGGCAGCCAGCTCGGTCAATGGCTGGGCCTACCCAACAATGCCCTGCGTACACTGGTGGCCTGCGGCGTGGCGGCCGCCATCGCCGCGTCCTTCAATACCCCGCTGGCCGGCGTGGTGTTTGCCATGGAAGTGGTGATGATGGAATACACCCTGGCGGGTTTTCTGCCGGTGATGCTGGCTGCGGTCACGGCCACCGTGCTCACCCAGATCATCTACGGCAGCAATCCGGCCTTCTCCGTGCCGCCAACCTATCTGGAAAGTTTCTGGGAGCTGCCCTACCTGCTGATGATGGGCCTGATTATCGGCGGGCTGGCCGCAGCCTTCATCCGCAGCCTGGACTGGTTTTCCACCCGTCCCGCGAAGCTGCCATTATGGGTGCGAACGACACTGGCCGGCCTATTGGTGGGCGTGCTGGCGATGGCTGTCCCGGAGGTCATGGGCGTGGGCTACGACACCGTGGGCCGCATCCTGCTGGGCGAATTAGGCCTCGTGCTGATGATCGCCCTGGTGGTGGCCAAGCTCATTGCCAGCACCGCCGCCGTGGGCATGGGCATCCCGGGTGGGCTGATCGGCCCCACGGTGGTGATCGGCGCTGCGGCCGGGGGCGCCATTGGTCACCTGGGCCAGCTCATCATGCCAGGCATGGCCAGTCCGCCGGCGTTCTATGCCATGGTGGGGCTTGGGGCCATGATGGGGGCAACGCTGCGCGCGCCGCTGGCAGCACTCACCGCGATGCTGGAACTCACCTACAATCCGGCCATCATCATGCCCGGCATGCTCACCATTGCCGCAGCCAGCCTGTGCGCCAGCGAAGTGTTCGGAAAGGATTCCGTATTCCTGCACCAGCTCAAGCTGAAAGGCAGGCATGTGCGTAATCGCGCCGTGCTGCAGAGTCTCAGCCGGCTCGGCATCGCCCGCATCATGGATCGCAGCATCAGCGTCACCGGGGACCACGTCAATCGTGAGGAGCTGACTGAAATCCTGTCCTCGGATCCGCGCTGGCTACTCATCCGCGAGCCGCCCAACGGCGAACCCCTGGCGTTGCTGGCCGCAGCCGATTTGCTCCAGTACCTGGAGCTCGAACCCGAGGCGGACGAGATCAACCTAATGGCGATCCCCGCGCGCCGGCTTGAGCCGGCCGCCATTGAGTTGCAGGCCAGCCTGCGGGAAGCGCTGGACGTGTTTCAGGAATCCGACGCCGAGGCCTTGTATGTAGTGCATGCGCCAGCGCCGGGTTTCCAGCGTTACTACGGCGTGGTGACGCGGCAGGACCTGGAAAACCAGTACTATGCGGCATGAACTCGCTGGATTCGGAAAGGTCTTTGTACAATGCGTGCATCGGCGTTCAAGAGCCACCGCGTCGCCCTGCGCCCCCGTGTTTCAGCGCCAGGCAGAGGCTGATGAATAACCCAATGGAACAGATGCGATGAAGCTGAAAGAGATTCTGATCGCCGTTGCCGTTATCGGCATCATCGGTATTGTCGGCCTGATCTGGGTCGCGCCCTGGGAAGGGGACAAGGCGCCCGAAGTCACCTTCACCACATTGGACGGCGACCGCGTCCAGCTGGCCGAGCTGCGTGGGGCACCACAGTTGATCACCTTCTGGGCCACGGACTGTGTCACCTGCGTGCAGGAGATTCCGCACCTGAAAAATCTGCACGCAGAGTTCTCGGATGAAGGCTTTAACGTTATCGCCATTGCCATGAGTCACGATCAGCGTCGCCAGATCGAGGCCATGGCCGAAGACCGTGAGATGAACTACCCCATCGTGCTGGACAACGACGGCAGTTTGGCCCGGGCCTTCGGCGATGTGCGCCTGACGCCAACCACCTTCCTGGTCAGCCCGCGAGGCAACATCCTGCAACGCCGGCTGGGCATGTTCGATGAGAACCAGATGCGCCGGGAAATCCGCCGCCTACTGGATTCCTGACAGGGACGTTTCCATGGCATATCTCTGGATCAAGGCCTTCCATCTGATGGCCGTGGTGACCTGGTTCGCCGCCATCTTCTATCTGCCGCGGCTGTATGTGTATCACGCCATGGCCGAGGACGAAGTCGGGCGGGAGCGCTTCAAGGTCATGGAGCGCAAGCTCTATCGCGGCATCATGAACCCCAGCGCTGTGGTGGCCGTGGGGCTGGGGTTCTGGCTGCTGTGGCTGAACCCTGCATGGTTGAGCCAGGGCTGGATGCACGCGAAATTAGCCCTGGTGGCGTTGTTGGTCGGCTACCACCTATGGTGCGGGAAGTTGTTGCGGGATTTCCGCTATGAAAAGAATCGTCACAGCCATGTGTGGTACCGGGTGTTCAACGAAGTCCCGGTGCTGGTGCTCGTGGCGGTTGTGATTCTGGCGGTGGTGA
>SLCE01000008.1 GCA_007125985.1 Ectothiorhodospiraceae bacterium
CCGGAAATACAGGGTGAACCGACCATACTGCTGGTCCATGCCACGGGGTTTCACGGACGGTGCTGGGATCAGGTGATCAGGCGTTTGGAGGGGCGACATGTGATCGCCGTGGACATGCGCGGCCATGGGCGCAGCGCCAAAACCCCACCATTTACATGGGATACCTTTGGGCACGATCTGGGCGAACTGGTCGAGGCGCTTGGCCTGCACGACACCGTGGCGGCGGGCCACTCAATGGGTGGGCATTCTCTGGTAACCGCGGCAGCAATGCGCCCATCCGCGTTCCAGCGGCTGCTGTTGGTTGACCCGGTGATCAAGGCACCGGACGACTACAATAAACCGTCCCCACTGCAAGACATCAAAGAACATCCGGTGGCGAGGCGGCGCGCCATCTGGGAGTCTTGGGAATCGATGTTCGAGCATTTCTCTGCGCGAGAGCCCTTCTCTGCATGGGATCCCGCAGTACTCGCAGATTACTGCCGCCACGGACTGATCGCCGACGAGGACACCGATAACCTGGTGCTTGCCTGTCCGCCCACGGTTGAGGCCAGCATCTACATGAACGCCTTGTCCTCAAACGTCCATGGGCTACTCCCGAGTATCCGGCAACCGGTGACGATACTGCGCGCCAAACTTCCGCCCATTGACCGTGCCGTAATGGATTTCTCGGTATCCCCCACATGGCCCCAACTGGCAGAAAGCTTCCCGCACGCGGTTGACGTTCACTTGCCTGAACTCTCCCACTTCATTCCGATGGAGCAGCCAAAACTTGTAGCTGACTATCTGCTTGACTGCTGAACCGGCGGGCAACCACGGCTAACCGAACGATTTCACCGACACAGCGCAGAACTTGAACCCCGGAATCTTGCCATCGGGGTCAATGCGCGGGTCAGTGAGCAGGTTGGCACAGGCCTCGCGGAAGTGCATTGGCACGAATACGGTGCCCCTTAAGACCCCGTCATTCACCCGCGTGCGGATACGGACGTGGCCGCGGCGTGACCGGAGTTCTGCCAGCGTGCCATCCCGCAGCCCCAGGCTGCCCGCATCGTCCGGGTGCAGCTCCACGAAACCCTCGGGAGCAATGGCGTCCAGGGCACGGGAGCGGCGCGTCATGGTGCCCGTGTGCCAGTGTTCAAGCACCCGGCCGGTACTCAGTACGAACGGGAATTCGGCATCGGGCTGCTCCTCCGCCGGCCTGAATCGGGCGGGTACCAGTTGCGCCTTGCCCAACGGGAAGCTTTCCTGGAACACGATGGGCTCACCGTCCGACTCTGCCGGGTCAGCACACGGATACCAGCGTCCCCGTTCCCCCAGCGCCGCATGGCTCAGGCTGGCATATGCCTGGGTGGTGGCGGCAAATTCATCGAACACGGCGGACACATCAGCGTAATCCATGGCGCGCCCCATCCGCGTACCGATTTCGCAGATCAACTCCCAGTCCTGCCGGGCCTCGCCGGGCATATCCAGCACGGGACGCCCCAGCTGCACACGACGATCAGTGTTGGTGAAACTGCCTTCCTTCTCCATGAAGCTACTGGCCGGGAGAATCACATCGGCGAATTCAGCCGTTTCGGTGAGGAAGATATCCTGAACGGCCAGGAAGTCCAGCCTGGCCAGGCCCTCCCGAACCTTGTTCACGTCCGGATCAGATACGAAGGGATTCTCACCCATGATGTACATGCCGCGAACTGCGCCATCCCGCGCAGCCGAGATCATCTCGGTGACCGTCAGACCGGGTTCCGGCGAGAGTTCGACACCCCAGGCGCGCTCAAAGCGCTCCCGCACCGCGACATCATCCACCCGCTGGTAATCCGGGTAAAACATGGGAATCAGACCCGCATCCGAGGCTCCCTGCACGTTGTTCTGCCCCCGCAGCGGATGCAGACCGGTACCGGGACGCCCCACATTCCCAGTCACCATGGCCAGGCTGATCAGCCCACGGGCGTTGTCAGTGCCGTGGGTATGCTGACTGATGCCCATGCCCCAGAAGAACATCACGGCGCCGGCCTTGCCGATCATCCGGGCCGCGCGCTCGATATCCTGCGCCGGCAGGTCACAGATGCGCGCTGCTGTCTCTGGCGGATAATCCCGCACCGTCTCCGCCAGGGCCTCGAAGCCTTCGGTACGCTCCCGGATGAAGGCGTGATCCACGAGCCCATCGCGGATCAACACATGCAGTAGCGCGTTATGCAGGGCCACATCGGTGCCCGGACGCAGCGGCAGATAAAGCGCAGCATAGTCCGCGATCTGCGGCCGGCGACTGTTGGCGACAATGAGTTTGGTGCCGGCCTCCGCCGCCTCCTTCATGAAGCTGGCGGCCACCGGGTGATTGGCGCTGGGATTGCAGCCGGTGAGAAAGGCCACTTCGGCACGCGCGATGTCCCGCACAATGTTGGTCACCGCACCGGAGCCGATTCCCTCCACCAGCGCCGCCACCGAGGAGGCGTGGCACAGTCGCGTGCAGTGATCCACATTGTTACTGCCGAAGACGACGCGCACCAGCTTCTGGAACAGATAGGCCTCCTCGTTGGAACCCTTGGCGGAGCCCAGCCCTGCCAGAGCTTCGCCGCCATGCTGCTCGCGGACGGCCTTGAGCCGGCTTGCCACCAGGCCCAGCGCCTCATCCCAGGTCGCCTCGCGGAAATGCGGTAGCAGATCATCGTAGTCCACCGGGCCGCCGGGCTTGCGGGGGCGCTTGTCCAAGGGCGCAAGCTGCCCTTTTGGATAGGCGGATTCGCGTCGGATCAGCGGCCGGGTAAGCCGTTGGGCGTGATTGGCGTAATCGAAGCCATAGCGCCCTTTTACACATAGCCGCCCGGCGTTCGCCGCGCCGTCTCGGCCCCGGGCATAGAGAATGCGGTTCCGCTCCGGATCCGTGACATAGGTGACGGCACAGCCCACGCCGCAGTAAGGGCAGAGGGTGTCCACGGCACGCCCGTCCACCAGTTCTGCAGCCGCGGGCTGCATGGCTTCGAAAAACCGCTTCATACGCCCTCCTCCACCCTGAGTCCGTTTAGCGCCTTATGCGTCAAAGCCCCAGTGGGACACGCTGCAACGCACTCACCGCAGGACACACAGCTGCTTTCCCCCATGGGCTGGTCCAGGTCGAACGCAATCCGTGCCGTGTGGCCCTTTCCGGTGCGCGTGATCACATCGTTATGCTGAATCTCGTCACAGGCACGGACACAACGGTCGCAAAGAATGCATGCCTGATGGTCCACAACAATCACCGGCGACGAGTCATCATGTCCACGGGGCGCATCAGCCGCTCCGTCCGGAAAGCGCACATCCGTAATGCCATAGCGTCGGGCCAGAGCATACAGGGCATCATCACCGGTGGTGCGTTCGCGCATGCTCTGCTCGGGCTGATCGGACAGCAGCAATTCCACCAGGGTCCTTCGATGCGCCTCCAGTTCCCCGGACGCCGTCTGCACATCCATGCCCGCCTCGCACACCCGCACGCAGGAGGCGGCCAGGTTGCGTTCACCGGTGTCCACCACGCAAAGCCGGCATACACCCACCGGTTGCAGTCGCGGATCATGGCACAGGGCGGGGATCTCGATTCCCAGGCTCGCGGCGGCGTCCCAGAGAGTGGTTCCCGGCGGCACGGTGACTGACTGGCCATCGATGTTCAGCGTGATCCGCTCCTTGCTCATGCCTGCTCTCCCCGCAACGGGTTCAGCGATGGCTCGTCCGGAAACGACCTCAAGGCATCCACAAGCGGAAGCAAGGCCACCTGCCCCAGGCCACAGATGGAGGTGCGGGCGAGTGTCTGGTGCAGGGCTTCCAGTGAACCCGGGGGCACTGCGCTGGCCCCGCGCCGGGCCTGTTCCACCATTTCCACCGCCTTGTGGCTGCCGATGCGGCAGGGCACACACTTTCCGCAGGATTCATTACGGAAAAACCGGAGTTGCGCCAGTGTCACATCGAGCAGGTCGCGGCCCTCACCGACAAACACCATGGCCCCGGTGCCCAAGGCACTGCCCGCAGACTGCATGGCCTCGAAGTCCAATGGCGTATCCAGCTTGTCCGGCGGCAGAAAACTGGTGGATGCGCCACCCGGAGAATAGGCCTTGAGCCGCCGGCCACCGGCGATCCCGCCACACCGGTCCAACACCTCCCGCGCCGTGGTTCCCCAGGGCACGCAATGCACGCCTGGCTCCGCCACATCGCCCGATACACTGACGAATTTGAGCCCCTTGTGCTCCCCCGCTCCCTGTGACGCCCACCAATCCGCCCCCCGCGTACAAATCACGGGAACCGCCGCAAAGGTCTCCACATTGTTGATCAGAGTCGGTTGGCCCCGTAGGCCGGACGTGGTTGGAAAAGGGGGCTTGTTGCGCGGCTCGCCCCGCCGGTCCTCGAGCGCCTCCAGTAGCGCGGTTTCCTCGCCCATAATGTAGCCACCCGGTGAGACAAACACCTCCAGCTCGAACCCCTGATCAGGCCCGAAGGCATCCGGGCCCAGCAAACCGAGGTGATGCGCATCCGCAATGGCGGCCTGCAACTGCTGCCGTGCCTGCACATATTCATGGCGTAGGTAAATGATTCCCTGCCGGGCGCCGATCACCCAGGCACCGATCAACATACCCTCGATGACCAGGTGCGGAAGTTCCTCCAGTATCATCCGGTCCTTGAATGTACCGGGCTCACTTTCATCGGCATTGCATATCACGTATTTCGTTTCACCCGCTGCGCGGCGGGTGAAATCCCACTTCATACCGGTGGGGAATGCAGCCCCGCCCAGACCCCGCAGCCCGGCATCCTTGAGCGCCTGGATCACATCATCCGGCCTCCCTTCGCGCGCCAAAGCCCCCACCGTTGCGTACTGGGAATCCTGGCTGTCGTAAGGATCCGTGGGCCAAGCGCGCGAACCGGGCTGAACCGGCATCGGCGTTGGCCCGTGCCCACCGGCCAGCTCTCGGAGTGCAGCCGTATCGCCCCGAACCGGAACATGGTCCAGCATGGCGGCGGGGGCCCGGTCACACTGGCCAAGGCAGGACACCGGCCTAATCTGGATATCGTCACGACCCGCGAGGAGCTCGCCCGCCTGTTTCACTGGGTCGCCCCCGGCTGCCATGCGGCAAACCACATCGCGACACACCTCCAGCTGCCGGGATTCAGAAGCACGCTCCCGGAACACCGGGAAAAAACTCCGCAGGCCCTGTAACCGATAGAGAGGAACGCGCTCCTGCCGGGCCAGATCCTGTAGCGCGGCATCAGTGACGGCGCCTTCCTCAGCCTGTAATGCCATCATGGCTTTCAATAGGCGCACACTTTCCTCCTCCGGTTACTGGTGCAACGGTCTTTCGACAGGGCAATGAATCATAAAGCATAAATTACAAGGCTATGCACCTGATCAACAGGGCCAGCGCATACGGCCGGCCATTGCCGGTGTACTCTCGTACCATGTCAGATACACTGAACAGTTATTGCGATGCATCATTTCCCGCCTGGACATCAAACCATGAGCCAAACAAAACTGATCGATCTCGCATTACAGGGAGGCGGTTCCCACGGCGCCCTGACCTGGGGCGTGCTGGAC
>SLCE01000244.1 GCA_007125985.1 Ectothiorhodospiraceae bacterium
GAACCACGTCGGCCACCGTACCCAGCGCCACGAGATCCAGCAGCGTCCCCAGTTGCGGCTCGGGCAGGCCCTGGCTGGAAAACCAGTTCTGCGCCCGCAGTCGCGCCCGCAGCGCGGCCATCACATAGAAAATCACGCCGACACCGGCCAGCGCCTTGCTGGGGAAATCACAAGCCGGGAGATTCGGATTCACGATGGCGTCCGCTGCCGGCAGGCTTGGCCCCGGCAGATGGTGATCGGTGACGATCACAGTCATGCCGTGTTCGCGGGCCGCGTCCACACCCGCATGGCTGCTGATTCCGTTGTCTACGGTGACCAGAACCTCTGTGCCGCGCTCGGCGGCAATATCCGCGATGGGCGGCGTGAGGCCGTAGCCGAAATCGAAGCGATTCGGCACCAGGTAATCCACGGAAGCGGCCCCCATGGCGGACAGGGCGCGGACAAACAAAGCCACGCTGGTGGCACCGTCGGCATCGAAATCACCGACCACGGTCACCCGCTTCCCCTGCTGCACCGCCCGGCTCAGCAGTTCCGAGGCAGCGTCAATGCCCTGCAGCCGCCCCACATCCGCCAATCGGCCGAGACCACGCGCCAGCGCCTCCGGGGAATCGATGCCCCGCGCCGCGTACACACGCTGCAGCACAGGGTGAAACCCCTGAAGAGCCTGCACGCGCTCGGCCGGGACATGGCGTTGGCGAATCCTGACCTGTTTCATGTGTCCTCTCTCACCAACAGATGGTCTGCCAGACGCCCCTGACGCCGCCAGAAGCGCCATCGGTGGTGTCGCCGGTACTCCCAGCGCGTGCCCGACCCGGCATCCAGGACCAAAGACTGCAGTCTGCCCTGTTGCACGCGCCGGACGAGGGGCGCCAGCCAGGCGCTGCAGACGGCATCCAGTTCCCTCTGCCACGCCATGAACCGCTCTCCGTCGGTGGCGGCGGGCATAGCATCGAAATAAACCAGACTCGCGCCGTCATCGGGTATCTCCTCGGCTTTCCTGCCCAGGGGCTGCCATGCTGTGCCAGCCGCCCGGGCAAGGCCCGCGACCAACGGTGTATCACCCACGACGCGGGACCAGGCCTTGCCCTCAAGCGCCTGCAGCTTTCCTCCACCCCAGATCCAGACACCATTGATGGTGGCCTGTCCGTTCATCTGGCGTTGCTGATTCACGGGAAGCGAGAACAGCAGCATCTGGATCTCGTTGAGGCGTGCAATCCATTCACGGCTATCCTCACCGGCGGGCAAGCCGTCCACCATGGGACCACCGGCAACCCGCGCAAGGCTGACGGTTTGCAGACGCGGGTGCCCGCTGACACGCAGCGACCAGTCGTGGGGTGTGTGGGCCTGGAAGGTCAGCCCATCGTCGACGTACGTCTGATTAAGCGCCTGGATGCAGTCCGCCGCTTCATTCCGGGAGAGCTCCAGCGAGTCCGGCCCGAACAGCAGCAACTGGTCCCGGTCGGGAACCAGTTGAACCGGTGAGGCACGGAACACTGTTTCATCCTCGGCCGCCGTTCGGCCCTCGGCAAGCAGCAGCAGCTCACCCAGGGGGAGTTCCTCGGCATCCCTGCTCTGGCCCAGAAGCACGCAGAGCCCGGCTTCGGGATCAGCCGGAGGCACTTGGGAGTTCATGGCTTTGCCGCGACCCAGGATTTCCAGCAAGGCCGCGTGAGGTGGCCGGACATCCACCAGGGACCGGGCTTGCGGGGGAATCGGCCCCAGCAGGCCCGGTGCATAGAGGTAGACGGTTCCGCGATCCACGGCGGGAGGCGTGACCGCCTTAGAGGGCGTCGACAATCGCCCGCTTCACGGCATCCAGTTCCGCGGGAATCGTCTTGATCGCGTCGCCTGTCTGCTGAATCGCCACATCCGGATCCTTCAGGCCGTGCCCCGTCAGCGTGCAGACCACTGTGCTGCCTTCGGGAATCTTGCCGTTGCGGATATCCCGCAGGCCGCCGGCGACCGAGGTGGCAGAAGCCGGCTCGCAGAAGACACCTTCGCGTGCCGCAAGCAGGCGCTGGGCCTCCAGAATCTCGTCGTCATTGCATTCATCGAACCATCCGCCGGATTCCTTGCTCGCGGCCCAGGCCTGCTGCCAGCTTTGCGGATGACCGATGCGGATGGCCGTGGCCACCGTTTCGGGATCGTCCACCATGGCGTTGCGCACAAAGGGACTCGCGCCGCTGGCCTGGTAACCCACCATGACCGGGCGATTGCCCACCACGGCGCTGGCGAAACGGCAATGGCCATTGCAGAACGCGCAGGCTTCCGTCAGGCAGGCATCGCCCTTACCGGAATACTCGCAGTAGCCGATCCAGTGCGCGGTGATGTTGCCGGCGTTGCCCACGGGCAGGCAGTGATAGTCCGGCGCCCGCTCCAGTTCCTCAACAATCTCGAAGGCCGCCGTCTTCTGCCCCTGCAGGCGATACGGGTTGATCGAATTCACGATGGTGACCGGCGCATGGTCGGCCATCTCGCGCACAATGCGCATGCCGTCGTCGAAGTTGCCATGGATCTGAATAATCTCGGCGCCGTGCATAACCGCCTGGGCCAGTTTACCCATGGCGATCTTGCCATCCGGAATCAGCACAAAGGCCTTGATGCCCGCGCGTGCCGCATACGCCGCGGCGGACGCCGAGGTGTTCCCGGTGGAAGCGCAGATGATGGCCCGACTGCCCTCTTCCACGGCCCTGGTGACGGCCATGGTCATGCCGCGGTCCTTGAAGGAGCCCGTAGGGTTCAGACCCTCGTACTTCACGTACAGGTCCACATCCTTGCCCAGATCGCGCGGAATGTTGTTCAGCCGGATGAGCGGCGTATTGCCTTCCCCGAGACTGATCAGCCGCGCATCATCGTTGATGGGCAAACGGTCCCGGTACTTCGCGATCAGGCCGGTATAGCGGGGTCGAAATGGCATGGTCTTGTCCGTTATCTGAGATCTCTGATGCGGGAGGCTCCCGCCGTCGTCATTGCAGGTTCTCGCAGCGAATCCGGGTCACCCGACCCTGCACCGCCTCCAGCGCTTCCATCCGGGCCTGGGCTTCGTCCATCTGGCGTTCGAACACCCGATGGGTGAGAAGGATGACCGGAACCGTATCCGCCCCCGGGGCGGGCTCCTTCTGCAGAATCGCCTCGATGCTGATGCCGTGATCGCCCAGAATGCGGGTGATATCGGCCAGCACACCGGGCTGATCCGCCACCTCGAGGCGCAGGTAGTAGGCGGTTTCCACCGAGGCCATGGTCAGCACCGGCGCATCCGACAGAGCGCTGGACTGGAACGCCAGATGCGGCACCCGGTGATCCGGTTCCACGTTCATGCTGCGCACCACATCCACCAGATCCGCCACCACGGCGGACGCGGTCGGCTCCGCCCCCGCCCCGGCGCCGTAATACAGCGTCGGCCCAACGGCATCACCCATGACCATCACGGCGTTCATGACACCGTCCACATTGGCCAACAGCTGCCGCTCGGGAAGCAGTGTGGGGTGAACCCGCAGTTCAACACCTTCCTCGGACTGCCGTGCGATCCCCAGATGCTTGATCCGGTACCCCATCTGCTCAGCATAGGCCACGTCCTCACGGGTCACATGCCCGATGCCTTCCACGTGAATCTTGTCGAACTGCAGCGGGATGCCGAAGGCAATGGAGGCCAGGATGGTGAGCTTGTGGGCCGCATCCACCCCCTCGATATCGAAGGAGGGATCCGCTTCGGCGTACCCGAGGCGCTGGGCTTCCGACAGCACATCACCAAACTCCCGGCCCGCGTAAAACATCTCGGACAGGATGAAGTTGGCGGTGCCGTTGATAATGCCTGCCAGCCACTCGATGCGGTTGCCGGTGAGGCCCTCGCGAATGGATTTGATAATCGGGATGCCGCCGGCGACCGCCGCCTCGAAGGAGACCGAGACGCCCTGGGCGCGGGCGCGCTCGAAAATCTCGTTGCCATACTTGGCGATCAACGCCTTGTTGGCGGTCACCACGTGTTTGCCGTTGTCGATGGCACGCAACACGAGTTCCCGGGCCGGCTCGTAGCCGCCGATGAGTTCAATGACGATCTCCGTCTCCGGGTCGTCCACGACCTCGAAGGGGTCACTGGTGACCCGGATATCGGCGGTGGAGCAGCCCCTAGGGCGCTCCGGGTGACGGGTTGCGGCCACGACAACTTCAATTCCGCGCCCGGCACGCCGCGCGATCTCGTCGTTATTGCGCTCCAGCAGGTTAACGGTGCCCGCCCCGACGGTACCGAGCCCCAGCAATCCGACTTTCACTGAACTCACGCGTTACCTCCAATACACGACACACGGCGCGGGAGCCTGTCCCGCCGTGGGACACGATGTCGATGACCCCCGGACCGATGTGGGCTCATCACTAGAACGCGCCTGCAGGCGCGCGGGACGGCGAGACCATACCTGAAACCTCGCCCTGCTGCATCAGGCTCCGCATTGTACTGCATTAAACCCCGGTTACCCCACACCGTTATCGGCCAGCCAGGCAACCGCGAATGGCTCCGCAGGGCATCATGGGAATAGATCAGTGCATCCCTAGCTCGCGTGGCTGTGCTTCCACTGGTAAAATCCGGGCCATGCAACTGACCATGGAAAACACCGGACAGGCCAATCGCATCAGCGGATATGCGGTAGGTCAGGTGACCATCAACGAGCAGGTGTATGTCGGCACCACGGTGGTGACGCCGGATGTGCTATGGGCGGAGTGGGATCCGGTCAGGCCGGCCGACCTCACGGTGGATCACCTGGAGCACCTGCTGGAACTGAAACCGGAAATCGTGCTCATCGGCACCGGGCAGCGGCAGCACTTCCCGCCCCGGGAACTCATGGTGCGCGCCGTTCAGGCAGGCGTCGGCATTGAGGCCATGACCACAGAGGCCGCATGCCGTACGTACAACGTGCTGATCGCGGAAAACCGGCGGGTTGTCGCCACTCTGTTCATGATCGAACCCGGAGACGGTTGAGCGGTTAAACTAAATAAATGGGGTCCGAAATAAATAAGGGGCCCGCATCACTGACACGGCCCCCCCCGCAGTGCTGAGTCGATACGGCCTCAGCCGAACACGGAATCCTGCGAAAATCCTTGTTTTTCCTTTATTTCCCGGAGCTTCTTCAGCGCATCTATTTGAATTTGCCGCACCCGTTCCCGGGTTACGCCGATCTCGTTACCCACCTCTTCCAGCGTGGCACGATCATGCCCATGCAGGCCGAAGCGTCGCTCCACCACGGCACGCTGTTTTTCGCTGAGTTCATCCAGCCAGGCGTCCAGGTGCTCGAGCACGTCCCCGTCCTGAAGCAGCACTGACGGGTCTGGGTTGTTTTCGTCCGGAATGGCATCCAGCAGCACGCGATCGGTATCCTTGCCGATGGGAATGTCCACCGAGGTCGTACCCTCGTTAAGCCCCATCATGCGCTGCACGTCCCGAAGCGGTCGCCCAAGCGTACGCGCGATTTCCTCGGCGCTGGGCTCGTGATCCAGCGTCTGGCTGAGCTTGCGTGAAGCGCGCA
>SLCE01000200.1 GCA_007125985.1 Ectothiorhodospiraceae bacterium
TTCCGTCAGTGTATGGGTGAAAGTGCCTTCCAGAATACGGGCTGAACGTGAATATCCTGTCTGGGAAAATACGTATGATCGGGTCTACCCCTCAGCTGATGGTTTCATCAACAGCCAGTAGCGACTTGCCGATCGCATTGCCGGAGAGCGCGAACGTAAGTGCTTCTGTATGCTGATCAAAAGCAAAGCGCCGCCCCACGGGCGGGTTGAGTGTTCCGGCAGCGGCCCAGGATAATAGCTGTTCAACCATGGCGTCCGCCGCATCGGGCTCGAGAATCTCACCGAATTGACGGGTGTCGACGCCGATCAGCGCGGCACCTTTGAGCAACGGCAGGTTCAGGCGCAATGCCGGTATCTCTCCGTGGGCGAAACCGATCACCAGGTAGCGGCCGCGCCAGTGCAATGAGCGGAATGCGGGGTCCATCAGCGGGCCGCATACGGGGTCGTAAACCACATCGGGCCCGTCAGGTGCGATCTCCTTGAGCCGTTCGCGCCAACCGTCGGGCTCGCGGTCCAGCACGGCCTCCGCCCCGGCCTCCCGGGCGACCGCCCGCTTGGCGTCGGTGGATGCGACTGCGATCACACGGGCCCCGAGGGCCCGCCCGACCTCCACCGCCGCAAGCCCCACGCCGCCGGCCGCCCCCATTACCAGCAGGGTTTCGCCGGCCTTCAGGCTGCCTCTATCCGCAAGGCCGTGCATGGCGGTCAGGTAATTCCCCCGGAAAACAGCAGCCTGGGACAGTGTCATCCCGTCGGGCAGCACCTTCACGTCCTTGAGGTCGGCGACGGCGTATTCGGCAAACCCCCCGGGAACCCTGGCCATGACCCGCATGCCCGGGGCCAGGCCGCTGACATCAGGGCCCACGGAAGCCACCACGCCGGCAACCTCACTTCCGGGGATATGTGGCAGCGAGGGCTTCTTCTGGTATCGCCCCAGGGCGATCAGGGCGTCAACGTAGCCGATGCTGCAGAATGCCACTCGGATCAGCACTTGCCCGGTACCCGGTTCGGGCATCGGCAGCTGAACAACCTGGTAAGCCTCCAGCGCATCCAGGTCATCCGCCTGCACGGCGTTTATGGTTTTCCGGTTCGGGTCCATTTTCGCGTCCGTTGATCCCCTGAAAGGTGAGCAACCCGGCTATCCCGCCAGGTTGGTCGGCGGAATAGCCGGGTCATGATGTTGGCCAGGTGTTAAGACCTGTTCAGAGCCCGTGCTCAGTCGGGTCCACTTTGGATAACACTTCGTTCCAGTACAACTCGGCCAGCTCTTCCTCGCTGTTCACGTCGCTGACCAGTTCCACCCAGCGTTCGAGTATCGGCCGGAATTCCTCCAGCATCTCTGCACCACGCTGGACCCCGCGCTGACCCCGGTACACTTCGACGATGGTTTCCATGTCACGCTCGACGAATTCGCGGGTCGCTTCCATCAACTCTGGAGAGGCTTGATGAACGCGCAGGCCGCGCTCTTCCTTGGCGCGTTCCAGCACTTCTTCCTCGCGCTGGTGGTACACCCACGGGATCTCCGCCGAAATGTAAGCAGCTGCCCGCAACAATGCGCCGCGCTGCGTGTCGTTGAGTGATTGCCAGACATCACGGTTGATGCTGGTGATAGCGGCTCCGGCGAACACGCCGCCCGGAATATCGATCGTGGTATCGGTGGTGGCCTCGATGATGCCCAGGTTGGCCAGGTCGGGCGTGGAGATGATCACGCAATCGACGATGCCCTGGCGAAGGGCTTCCAGCGCCTCATTGCCGGACATGGTCACCGGCGTCGCGCCGAACTCGTTTGCCCAGCGGGACCACTGGGAACCCGCCGCGCGTAACCGCTTGCCGTCCAGTTCCTCCAGTGTGCGCACCGGTGCGTTACAGTGCAGCCCATAGTTGGAACTGGACGCCAGGCCCGTGAAGACCTGATTCTGCTGTGCATACTCCTGATGGCATTCCGGACAGCTGGAAAAGATGTACTCCAGCATGGCACCCACATAGGCGGGGCCCTCGCGGCCATGGACCTCGTCGCCTAGCAGCTGCATCTGCATGGCGGCTTCCGCAATCAGGTTGGTGTGCGCGTACTCCGACGGGAAATAGGCGGTCAGTAGGTAGCCGATATCGGCAATTCCGTCACGGACGCCCGCCGAGGTTTCCGCGAAGTTGAGCAGCGACAATGGGTAAACCCGCACCGACAGCTCGCCGTCGGAATACGTGCTCACCTTCTCCGCGTAGTTCTCGGCCGCCTTGGTGGCGTCAGAACCCGAGGGATAACCGAGGGCGTAACGCAGTGTTTCCGCCGAAGCTTGGCTTGAGAAAGCGATCCCGGCACCCATAAGGACCGCAGCTGCGCCTGACAGGAATTGTTTACCATATTTCATGGATTCCTCTCCTCCGTATGCGATCTTCTGTCTTGTTATAGCGGTCCAACCAAGCGTTTGGTATAGCAGTTCCGGGGTGGGGGCCGCAAGAACATCCTTAGTCGACTTGTGGTCGCCACAGAAGGGCTTAACCTCTCCCAGATTGCCAGAGCGCTCGGCCGACACCGCAGCACAATCTGCCGTGAACTCAAGCGCAAACGCTGTCAACTCAATGGCGCTTTCTGTTCGAGCAAGGCTCATGAGCGCACCAATGGTCGCCGCTCCCGATCCCGGTGCAATCGCCAGCGTGGTCAGTCCACGTCAAGTGAGCGCAACGCAGGCGGCGAGCCGCACAGCGGCGCCCTTCGGGCCTCCTGTCTAGGGGCAAAAAATTGCCGAATCCAGTAGACTCCGGTTAAGTCCCAATTAATTTTTCTAATGGTGGAGAATAAAGGTGAGCAGAGAAGCTTGGATTATTGATTCGGCGCGCACGCCGCGTGGCATTGGCAAACAGGGCAAGGGCTCTCTGGCTCATCTGCACCCCCAGACCTTGTCCTCTACGGTTCTGAAGGCACTTGAGCAGCGCAATAATATCAACACCGCCGAAGTCGATGACGTGATCTGGGGGTGTAGTTCCCAGAAAGGCAAGCAGGGCAGCTGTATTGCCCGTATGTCGTTGCTGGACGCAGGTTGGAGCACCGCGGCCAGTGGTGTCACTCTGGACCGTTTCTGCGGTTCAGGCATCACGTCGGTCAACATGGCGGCTGCCAGTGTGATGGCTGGTATGGAAGATGTGGTGGTCGCTGGTGGTGTCGAGATGATGTCCTATACGCCCACTGTGCCCCCTGTCGAGGGTGCCGGGGGTATGGATGCTGGCAACCTGCACCTGCGTGAGCTGCACCCGCAGCCGCATCAGGGTGTCTGTGCAGACGTGATCGCGACGCTGGAAGGGGTCACGCGTGAGCAGGTCGATCAGCTGGGTTATGAGAGCCAGATGCGCGCAAAGGCGGCGATCGAAGAAAATCGCTTTGCCAGGAGCCTGGTCCCGGTCTACGACTACGATGGCAACCTCTGTCTGGATCACGATGAGTTCCCGCGCCCGCAGACCACTTTGGAAGGCCTGGGCCAGCTCAAGACAGTATTCGAAAGCTTTATGGGCATGCCCATTGATGAAACGGGTGAAACCTTCGACCAGATTGTTCGGCGTGCTTACCCTGACATCAAGATTAACCACGTCCACCATGCCGGCAACTCCTCAGGGGTTGTGGACGGCGCCGCCGGGGTCCTCCTGGCGTCCCCGGAATACGCCAAGGCACAGGGCTGGAAGCCTCGCGCCCGGGTGGTGGCCATGGCCAACGCAGCCGGCAGTCCGGAGTTGATGCTCAATGAGCCCGGCCCCGCTGCTCGCAAGGTGTTGAAGAAGGCTGGCATGACGGTGGACGACATTGATCTGTTCGAGATCAACGAAGCATTTGCCGTTGTCGCTTACAAGTTTATGCGGGATCTGGATCTTGACCCGGCCAAATGCAACGTCAATGGTGGTGCTATCGCTCTGGGGCACCCGATTGCAGCTACGGGCTCCATTCTTATTGGTACTGTGATTGATGAGCTCGAGCGTCGTGGTTTGTCCACCGGGCTTGTGACCATGTGCGCGGCGGGTGGTATGGCTCCGGCGATCATCGTCGAACGCATCTGACCCCCCCTTCAGTGCCTTTCCAAGGCCGCATCTCGTTCGGGTGCGGTCTTGACCTGATCGGTACACCCATTGCAATCACCAGTCTTGTAGCGCGGTCTCATCAATGGCTCCCTTGTGCTCCGGGGATTTGTAGCATTCTTGCAATGCCTGCATCTCGCCTTCCCGTAAGCGTGTCAGATCCTGTTCAGTGGCATTCTGCGTGATCAGTTCCTTGACCGCGCGCAGGGCCGACTGGGGTTCGAGCTCATGTCCTTCGCTGTATCCAGCACCTTGCCATCTGTTCGGTCTCGGCGCTGCCGAGGGGGGCAGGTTCCAGCTCAAATGGCTAACTAGGCGGCTCAGGCGTTTACCGTCCGCGAGCGGAACGCGACGGTGCTGGTGCAGCGAATCAAGCGAGGGAGCTGGCAGCGCGCTTTGTCGCTATGGGATTTCTAGGGAGAGATGGGGGCAGGGCAGTGATGTCAGTGCAAGGGAATGGCGGCTAATCCCTTAACCGCCTGATGTTGTTGGTGGGTCGTGTAGGATTCGAACCTACGACCAGCGGATTAAAAGTCCGATGCTCTACCAACTGAGCTAACGACCCGAAACAGGGCGCAAATAATACTGAAACTGGCCCGTGAGTCAATGGCCATTAAGGAAGAATTGATCTGTCCTCATGGTGCACTGCGGAGCCATTGGCGTGCGCTGACCAGGCGGCGTTCGCAGGCAATGGCCGTCGCCCTTGTCAAGAACGCCAACGTCGCTCAGCATGTTTCGCTGCCCATCGTCGCTTTGCCAGCACCAGGTTGGCAAAGCCGAACAGCAAAAGAACTGCGCCTCATGCTTGGCAAGGCCGCGGTAGCGGACCTTGCGGTGACCGAAGAGGTTCTTGAGCACATGGAAGGGGTGTTCGATCCGGGCGCGAATCTTCACATTGAGCGTTTCCTTAACTGATAGACTGCCTTGCCAGCACAAACAATTGAGGAAACAAATGATCAAACTTCACGGGTTTTCTGCGAGCAATTACTACAACGTACCCAAGCTCGCTCTTCTGGAGAAGGGTATCCCGTTTGAAGAGGTGTTGTCTTATACCGGCGTGGGGCCAAAGTACAAGCCGGAGTATCTGGAAATAAGCCCTCTGGGCAAAGTGCCGGCACTTGAGACGCCCGAAGGGTACATCAGTGAATCCCGTGCAATTCTGGAGTATATCGAGCGAGCCTACCCGGAGCCTTCGTTGCTACCAGCGACGCCCTTCGGCGTTGCCAAAGTGCAGGAGCTGTCGCAGTTCATCGAGCTTTATTTCGAACTGGTCGCCCGCCGCCTGATCCGGAACCTGCTCACCGACACCCCGCCGGACCCCGCTGTATTGAAGGAAGTCGAGACCGGCCTCGACAAGGCAGCAGGAGCGCTGCCAAGACTGTCGACCTTTGAGCAGTTTGCCTATGGCGACCAGTTCACCGTTGCGGATATCGCCGCGATTCTGAATCTTCCGGTCGTACGCAACGTTGGCAAAGCCTTCATGGGCAAGGATCCACTGTCACGGGTGCCGGGACTGGACGCCTACTGCAAGCGTATGGAAGAGCGGGTGCATGTGAAGAAAATTCGCGCAGACGCAGCAAGCAATCGCCCGGACTTCATGGCGCACCTGAAGGCTTTGTACGGGATCTGAGCACTCCTCAGCGGCTTTCCTGGTCTTGCTCCACCATGAAAGGCTTCCGGACAACCGGCGCCACCCTGTACACCGACAGCGGTCGCAACGCGAGCGCGGGAATTAATCCGCGCTTCCTTAACGACCTTCGTCACGCATGCGTTGCAGCCGGTTTTCCGCCAGCGTGGCCACGGTGCTGCCCGGGTACTCATCCCGCACCTGTTCCAGTGTGGAGCGGGCCTGATCCCATTGGCCGCGCTCGTAGTGGATGAAGCCCTTTTTCAGCAAGGCGTCCGGGCGCTTGTTGTTGTCCTCGTCAGCGGCCACCGCCTCGAACTGTTCCATTGCGGCATCGAAATCGCGGACCACGTAGTAGGATTCACCCAGCCAGTACAGGGCGTTCTCGGCGTACAGCGTTCCCGGGTGATTCTCGAGCACAGCGCGGAAGGCCTGGCCAGCCCGTTCATAGCGTCCGTCACGCAGTAAATCGAAGGCCTCCTGGTATGCCGCTTCCGCAGCGCTGTCCCCATTGGCTTCGGCATCCGCGGCGCTGATATCGGTTTCGCCGTCCATGGCATCCAGGTCCGCTTCCAGGTCAAACTCCGCGTCCAGCCCGGGTGTGTCAGGCACCACGGCGCCGGGTTGGGTGTCGCCGGCACCTTGCTCCAGCGCCTGCAGGCGTAAATCCAGGTCTTCATACAGGCTGCGCTGCTGGCGCTCCAGGTCGTGGATCGCGCGTTGCATCAGTTCGAATTCACCGCGCAGCTCCTGCACCTCCTGGCGCATGCGGTCCTGCAAGCGGCTCATGTCCATCAGTGTGCCGCCGTCCAGCAGCCGTTCGATGCGGTCCAGCCGGCGTTCCACGTCGGCGCTGGCCGGTGCCGCGCTCAGGCCCAATGCCAGCGCGAGCACCACGAGCCCGCTGCGCCAGCGTCCCGGTTCAACAGTGATGACTGCCACACCCACCCCCTTAAAAGCGTCGGGCCGGGCATGATGCTCCGCATCGCCCGGCCGTTGTTTACGGATACCCGTGGGACTCAGTAACGGTACACCAGTTCCGCCCGCCGGTTCTGCGCCCAGGCTTCCTCGTTGCTTCCCAGGTCCACCGGGTTCTCCTCACCGTAACTGGTCACGCGGATCTGGTCGGCGGAGGCGCCATAGAGCACCAGCGCGCGTTTCACGGCCTCGGCGCGCCGTTCACCCAGGGCAAGATTGTATTCCGGCGCACCGCGCTCGTCAGTGTGGCCTTCAACGGTGATGCGCTGGTCCGGATGGTCGGCCAGGAAGGCAGCATGCGCTTCCAGGATCGAGACGTCCCGCTCGCGGATCTCGCTGCTGTCGAAGGCGAAATACACGGTGCGCTGCGCAATGGGGCTGTCGGGATCTTCGAGCAGTTCCTCCAGGGCATCGCCTTCAACCAGGCGGCGGCCGTCCACGCCCCGGGCTTCAGCGGCCCGCTGACGGTCGATGGCGGCCAGTTCCTCCTCGGTCAGTTCCCCGTCCTGCCGGTCTTCGACGCGTTCCTCGTCACCCACTGTGGCACAGCCCGTCAGGAACAGGGCCAGCAAAGCCGGCATCAGCCAGCGCGACAGATGCTTTCCGTACATGATCATCCTCCAGCGTAGAAAGTAGGGGAGCGCCGCGCGGGCAGCTCCGTTTTTCGCAATAACGGGAAGCCGCTCAGGGCGACCAGGCGGGCTCCCGGATTCGTTCCCCATCCGTGGACAATATCTGGCGCGCCTCGCCGTACAAGGAGGCGGTGCCCAGCACAGCGCG
Organism: Ectothiorhodospiraceae bacterium; assembly: GCA_007125985.1. Classification (GTDB taxonomy): domain Bacteria; phylum Pseudomonadota; class Gammaproteobacteria; order Nitrococcales; family Aquisalimonadaceae; genus LSCE01. The sequence goes on from SLCE01000200.1 coordinate 7,445, forward strand.
GCCATCAGCCCGTGTGGCGTATAGCACCATGGCGCCGTTGGGTGCGAAGCTCGGGCTCTCATCCTGGCTGCCGCGGGTAAGCACACGGAAACGACCGTTCTCGCCCAGTTCCTGAACCGCGATGCCGTAACCGCGGTCGGTGCGGTGCACCATCGCCACGCGGCGGCCATCCGGTGACAGGGTGGGGGAGGCATTGTAGTTTCCCTCGAAGGTCACCCGCTGGACATTGCGGTTGTCCACGTTCACGCGATAGATCTGCGGGTTGCCGCCCCGGTCGGAGGTGAACAGCAGGGAGCGCCCATCGGGCATCCAGGTGGCCTCGGTGTCGATGGCCCAGTGATCTGTAACCCGCCGCAGGTCGCCGCTGTCCAGTTCCAGCACATAGATGTCGGTCTGGCCGCCCCGGGACAGGGTGAGGGCCAGGCGACGGCCGTCCGGAGACCAGGCCGGTGCGCTGTTGATGCCTTCAAAACTCGCCACCCGTTCACGTTCACCGCTGCCGATTTCCTGGATGTAGATCTCGGAGCGTCGGTTCTCGAACGAGACATAGGCCAGGCGATCACCGCCGGGGGACCAGGCCGGGGACATGATGGGCTGGGATGAACTGAGGATACTCTCCGGGTAGTAGCCGTCTGCATCGGCAATCACCAGCCGCCATTCCCGGTCGCCGTTGCGGCGGTCCTGCATGGCCACATAGGCGATGCGGGTGTTGAACGCTCCGGGCCGGCCCAGCAGGGCCTCGTAGATTTCGTCGCTGATCACGTGGGAGACGGTGCGCATGGCGTCCCGGGGCACGGCAAAGGACTTGCCCTCCATGCGTGAGCCGCCGAACACGTCCAGCAGCTCGTAGCGTACGCGGAACCGGTCGCCGTCGGGCTGCACTTCGCCGACGATCAGGTTGTCCACGCCCAGAGCCCGCCAGTTGGCGAAGCGCACCTCCGATTGCTGGCTCGGCGTCTCGAGGAATTCGGATCGAGGCAGGGACTGGAACTGGCCCGTGCGGACCAGGTTGTCCGAGATGATACGGGCCACATCTTCCGGTGGGCTGCCGTCCCCCTCCCATTTGAACGGGGCCACGGCCACCGGAATGGCCGATTCGGCGCCGCCGATGATGTCGATTACCAGTTCCGCCTTGGCGGCAAGCGGCGCCAGCGGCAGGACCAGTGCGGTAATCCAGGCACAGAGTGAGCGTTTCAGCATGCTAATCATCCGTCCGGCGTGAATCGAAATGCGACGTTATCCAGGCCTGCGCGCCGGAATGCGGCGGAATCATCCGGCACCGGCAGGGGCGAAGCCCGTTCAATGGCGTTACGTACCGAGCGATCGAAAGTGTCGTCACCGCTGCTCTCGATAATCTCGATGGATGTTACCTCGCCCGTGGGCAGGACGCGTACCCGAACGACGGCGGAGAGGCCGGCGGCGGTGCCAGGCGGGCGAACCCAGGCGTCACGCACACGGGATGCCCAGACATTGACTGCCCGCGCCTGTGCGCGTTGCGCCGCCTGGGCCTGCTGTTCCTCCTCCATTCGCTGGCGCAGTTCTTCCTCGCGGCGCTGCTGCTCCTCCTGTCGCCGGCGTTCCTCCTCCGCCTGTCGCCGCTCTTCCTCCTGACGGCGGCGCTCCTCTTCCTCGCGCCGCTGTCGTTCGGCTTCCTCCTGCCGTCGCCGTTCTTCCTCGGCGCGGCGTTGTTCCTCTTCCCGGCGCTGCTGTTCGGCCTCTTCCTGGCGGCGTTGCTCCTCGGCGCGGCGCTGCTCCTCTTCCCGCCGCTGCTGCTCGCGTTCCTGCTGGCGCTGCCGTTCCCGTTCCGCCTCCTGCTGCTGTTGGCGTTCGGCCTCGGCCTGGCGACGGGCTTCCTCCTCGCGTCGGCGCTGCTCCTCGGCCTGACGCTGGCGTTCTTCTTCCGCACGACGGCGTGCCGCTTCCTCTTCCTGTTGCCGCCGTTCCTCGTCCCGCTGTGCCTGGGCGATGGCCTCACGCTGCGCATCGAGACGACTTTCGATCTCCTCCTGGTCCACGGCCACGGCGTGGACAATTTCCGGCGGCTCGGTCTGCTGCACCTGGACCGACATGGGGCCGAGATTGACGAACAGCAGGGCACCCGCCACCACGTGCACGCCCAGGGAATAGAGCAGGTAACGGCTGCCAAGTCCCGGATGACGGAGCCAGCGACGCATTGTGCTCAGTTCTCCTGCGCGGGCTGGGTCATCAGGCCCACCTGGGGAACACCCGCGCGCTGTAGCGTGGACATGGCCGTGAGTACGTGCCCATAGGCCACATTGCGATCACCGCGCACCAGCACCGGGGTCTGAGGGTTGTTCCGCACCACCCGGGCCACCAGTTCGGTCATCTCTTCCGGCGTGATGGGTTCTTCCGGGTCGATGCCGATGCTGAGCATGTAGTCGCCGCTGGCGGTGACCGTGACGATCACCGGATCCTGTTCCTGCTGGGTCAGTGGTTCCGCCTCGGCCTGGGGCAGGTCCACGTCCACCCCCTGGTAGAGCAGAGGGGCGGTCACCATGAAAATCACCAGCAGCACCAGCATCACATCGATGTACGGCACCACGTTGATCTCACCCATGGGTTTGTGACGTTTGCGGCGCAGGCTCATGGCCACCTCCTCAACGGCTTTGCGATGGCCTCAGCCATGAGTCCGGTCAGTGGCATGGGCCGCATGGCCGCCACTGCTGTGGGCATGCCGCTGCAGAATGCTGATGAACTCTTCCATGAACGTCTCATAGCGCCCGCACAACCGTTCCACCTGGTGCGCGTAGCGGTTATAACCGATCACCGCCGGAATGGCCGCGAACAGCCCCAGGGCAGTGGCGATCAGCGCCTCGGCGATGCCCGGCGCCACGGTGGCCAGCGTGGCCTGCTGCTGCATACCCAGGGCGCGGAAGGAGTTCATGATGCCCCAGACGGTGCCGAACAGGCCGATGTAGGGGCTGGTGGAGCCCACCGTGGCCAGGAAGGGCACCCGCGATTCCAGGTCTTCCTCCTCGCGGGACAGGCTGATGCGCATGGCACGCTGCGCCGCCTCCACCTGGGCCTCGGCGGAGACGCCCTGCTTTCGCATGCGCGAGAATTCCCGGAACCCGGAGCGGAAAATGCGCTCCATGCCGCTTTCCACCTCATCGCTGGAGCTGATGCGGGCATAGATTTCACCCAGATTGCCGCCGGACCAGAAGTGGTCCTCGAAATCCTCCGCTGTGGCCTGTGCCCGGCGCAGCTGCGCGCGCTTCTGGAAAATCAGTGCCCAGGATGCCACTGATAGCCAGACCAGGATCAGCATCACCAGCTGCACCAGAAGGCTGGCGTCCAGGATCAGGCGCAGGATGGACATATCATCGTGCATGAGCGATCTCCGCGATAAGCGCTTTGGGAACGGGGCGCGGCACGAGCCGGTCAGCGTCGATACAGGCCACGGTCACAGTTGCCTCGCACAGGGTCGTTTCTCCGTTCTCGGACAGAATGCGCTGGTCGAATTCAAGGCTGGCGCCCCGGTACCGGCTGATGCGCGTTACGACCTGCAGCAGATCGTTGAACACCGCCGGCTTGTTGTAGCGAATAGTGAGCGAGTGGACCACGAACAGGGTTCCCAGTTCCTCGCGCATCCGATCCTGTTCGAACCCCAGGCTGCGCAGCCATTCCGTGCGGGCCCGTTCGAAAAAACGCAGGTAGTTGGCGTGGTAAACGATGCCGCCGCTGTCGGTGTCCTCGTAATAGACCCGGACCGGCCACATGAAAGGGTTGACTGTCTGTTCCATGCTGTCCTGTGTGCAATTACCTGGCTGACTCATGGCCCTCGCGCCGGGTGGGTCGGTCGCATACGCGCAGCCCTGTCGCCATAGAGTGACAGGGCTGCGGTGGTTTTGCATCAAGTTGTTGACCAAGCGTGAGTTTGCTCTGTCTTTAATTGGCGACAGGGCAATTATTGGCCCCGCTCCATGCTCTTGAACAGTCCCGGATCAATGGAATGCCGGTGCAGGAGTTTGTAGAACTCGGTCCGGTTGCGTTTCGCCAGTCGTGCCGCCTGGCTGACATTGCCGCCTGTGGTCTGCAGCAGGCGCGCCAGGTAATCCTTCTCGAAGCGCCGCCGCGCATCGGCAAAGGGGAGAATGGTGCCCGGCTCGTCCCGCAGCGCGTTCTGTACCAGCGTGTCGTTGATCATGGGCGTGGTGGTCAGCGTGATGGCCTGTTCCACCACATTGTAAAGCTGGCGAATATTGCCCGGCCATGGCGCGCTCACCAGCCGCTCCATGGCGTCTGGCGAGAAGCCGCGCACCGTCTTGCGGTACTTGTCCCCCAGCTCCTTCAGGAAATGATTGGCCAGCAGCGGAATGTCCTCACGCCGTTCAGCCAGCGAGGGCAGTTCCAGGGAGACCACATTGAGGCGATAGTACAGGTCCTCGCGGAAACGGCCTTCCTCCATTTCCTCGTCCAGATTGCGATGCGTGGCGGAGATGATGCGCACATTCACCGCAATGGATTTGGTGGAGCCAACGGGGCGCACCTGCTGCTCCTGCAGCACTCGCAGCAACTTCACCTGCAGGGGCAGCGGCATGTCACCGATCTCGTCCAGGAACAGGGTGCCGCCGTCAGCGGCCTGGAACAGGCCGCTGTGATCCTGCGTGGCGCCGGTGAACGAGCCCTTGCGGTGGCCGAACAGCTCGGATTCCAGCAACGGCTCCGGAATTGCCCCGCAATTCACCGCAACGAAAGGCATGTCCTTGCGACGGCTGGCGTCGTGGATGGCGCGGGCCAGCAGTTCCTTGCCGGTTCCGCTGTCGCCGCTGATGAATACGCTGGCGTCGGAATCGGCCACCATGCGGGCCTTGCTCAGCACGTCCTTCATCACCGCGCTGCGGGTGACAATGCTGTCCGCCCAGCCCGCCGTAATGGGATTGTCCCCTTCGTTCATGCCGCCGGAGATGTCCATGGCCGCAGCGACCTGTTCCAGCAGTTTCTTGCTGTCGAACGGCTTGGTGAGAAAGCTGAACACACCATTGCGCGTGGCTTCCACAGCATCGGGTATGGAGCCGTGGGCGGTGAGGATAATCACCGGCAGGGTGGGGTGTTCCTGATGGACTGCCTCGAACAGGGCCAGGCCGTCCATGCCGTCCATCCGCAGATCGGTGATGATCAGTTCGGGGCGAAACGCCGCCAGCAGCGCCAGCGCCTGTTCGCCGCTCTCCGCCGTGTTCACCTTGTAACCCGCCGACTTAAGCCGGATGGACAGCAGCCTCAGCAGGCCAGGGTCATCGTCAACCAGCAAGATGCTACGCCGTTCCATTGTTCAGTCCTCGCGCGAATTGCCTTGACCGCGCTGATGGATGCTGCGCTCGATGGCTTTCAGGGCCTCAAGCTGCTCCGCCAGTTCGGTATTGCGTTGCCGCTCCTGCGCCAGGCCGCGCTCCAGTTCCTGAGCGCGGGTCTCCAGCGAATCGCGGTTCACGATCTGGGTATGCAAGACCCGGACCAGGCCGGCCGAGACGTCTGTATGGCGTCGGCTTAACCAGCAGGCATCCAACCGCTCAGCAAGGAACTCGGAATCCTCCCGCGGCGGGGTGGGATGCAGCATGAACAGCCCGGCCAGCCGCAGTTGGCGTTCATCGCAGCCGGTTTCCGGTGTGTTCTGCCGTAACACCTGATAGGTGGTTTCGCGTCGTTCCGCCGGCATTTCCGCCACACCGTCAAGATAGCTCAGGAATTGCTCCGATGCAGTGGGTTCGTCGTCAGGTGGCGACATGCGTTCGGTGCATTCGGTCATTTCGCAGATGCGGTCGCCCAGGACCTGGCAGCCGCCAAGACCCAGCGTCAACAGTGCCAGTAGCCCAAGCCGCAGCCAGCGGCCGGGAGCTTGGTTCTTGCGGGAAACGTTACTCACGTTGCGGTGCCCTCCTGGGGCAATCTCACCCGAATGCGCGTGCCGCTGTGGTGGCTGCTGTCCACGTCGATGCTGCCGCCGTGGGCCTCCACATACTCGCGCGCGATGGACAGCCCCAGGCCGGACCCCTTGACGTAGCCCTGCGCCTGGCGCCGCCCCTGGTAAAAGGCCTCGAACACCGCCGCCTGTTCATCCTGGGGAATGCCCGGCCCTTCGTCCGCGACTTCCAGAATCACCTGGTGATCCTCGCGGTGTGCTGCGATTTCGATGGTGCTGCCCCGGGGCGCGAATTTCACCGCGTTCGATAGGAGATTGTCCACGATCGTCTCAAGCTTGTCTGCATCCGCGATCAGGTGCAGATCCTGAACACCCATCCTAAGTTCCACTTCACGCGCCAGCAGAGTGGGCTTGTGATTGCGGGCCACCTTGCCGATGACGCTGCGCAGGCGGATGTGGCGCCGGTTCAGCTGGGGCGACTCGTCCGTGGAGGTGCTGAACTTGAGCAGGTCCTCGATCAGCCGCTGCAGTGCCACGGTGTTGCTGCGCAGGATGTCGGCCACCTCCTGCTGCTCCTGGCTCAGTTGTCCCACGGAGTGATCCTGCAACAGTTCTGCGCCCTCCCGGATAGCGGTGAGCGGGGTTTTCAGTTCATGGGACATGTGCCGCAGAAAGCGCGCCTTCTGTTCTTCCAGTTCCATCAGCCGTTGCCGCAGCCAGTCCAGACGAACGCCCAGATATTCCAGGTCCTGGGGGCCGCGAACCGCGACCGGCTGTTCGAAGCGGCCGTCGCCGAGCCGTCGGATGGCACGGTCCAACTGCCGGATGGGACGGGAGATCAGGGCGGTGAACACGGTGACCGACACCAGGGTCAAGGGAATCACCGCCAGGGCCAGCCAGAACAGCAACCGACGGGCGGTGGCAGCGGTGTCCTGCATCACGCTCACCTCCCGGTCCACCATGCGGTTGCTGCCGGACAGGACTTCCTGGGCTAGGGCGTTGAGCTGGAGGAAATCGGCGGCCACGGCGAGTTGGTCCGGCTGCCCGTCCTCGCCCTGGATTCGAGCGGCAACAGTCTGTTGGGCGGCCATCAGTTCATCCACCGCTTCCTGATGGTACTCGTCCAGCGGCAACCGGTGCAGCCGTTGGGCGGTCTCGCGGAACTGGCGGTGGGAATCCTCGAAGGCTTCCAGCAGGGTTTCATCCTGCAGGATAAGATACTGTCGTCCGGTCCGCTCCATGGTGGTGAGCAGATCGATGAGCTGGCGGCTGTTGCTGATGGCCTGAACCGCCTGGTAGACCGCGTGCTGCGATTGGTGGGCCAGCCGGTCCACGTTCAATCCGGCGTAGCCCAGCACCAGCACCAGTGGCAGGGAGACGAAGCCGAAGCCGTAGAGAATCAGCTTGAGCAGGGATTTGGGCTGGTAGATGTGCATGATGGCGCGCTCAGCGCAGGCCGTCGCCGTTATTGAACAGATCCCCGGATGCAGCCCGGCCTGGCGGGGTCCGCCCGAAATGCAGATAGGCGTTGGCGGTGGCCATACGGCCCCGGGGCGTACGCATCAGGTAACCCTGCTGGATCAGGTAGGGTTCCAGCACCTCTTCGATGGTCCCGCGTTCTTCGCCGATAGCCGCGGCCAGGTTGTCCAGGCCCACGGGGCCGCCATCGAACTTGTCCAGGATGGTGAGCAGCAGGCGGCGGTCCTGGTCGTCGAAGCCGTTGTCATCCACGTTGAGCATTTTCAAAGCCTGGTCCGCCACCGTGGCGGTGATACGCCCATCGGCTTTCACCTCGGCGTAGTCGCGAACCCGTCGCAGCAGGCGGTTGGCGATACGCGGCGTGCCCCGGGCGCGGCGGGCGATCTCGCGGCCGCCATCCGCTTCCAGGGTCACGCCGAGCAAGGCCGCGGACCGTTCGACGATATGGGTGAGGTCGTCCACCGAGTAGTACTCCAGTCGCTGCACGATACCGAAGCGGGCCCGCAGCGGAGCGGTCAGCAGCCCGGCACGCGTGGTGGCGCCCACCAGGGTGAACGGTGGCAGGTCCAGTTTGATGGAGCGGGCGGTGGGGCCTTCGCCGATCATGATGTCGATCTTCTGATCTTCCATGGCCGGGTACAGCACTTCCTCAACGGGGGCGCTGAGGCGGTGGATCTCGTCCACGAACAGCACATCGCCGGGTTCCAGATTGGTGAGCAGGGCGGCCAGGTCGCCGGCCTTCTCCAGCACCGGGCCCGAAGTCTGGCGCAGGTTCACGCCCATCTCGGTGGCGACGATGTGGGCCAGTGTGGTCTTGCCCAGCCCCGGCGGGCCGAAAATCAGCAGGTGATCCAGGGCCTCCTGGCGACGGCGGGCGGCCTGGATGAAGATTTCCAACTGTTCGCGCACCGCGGGCTGGCCCACATAGTCCTGCAGGCGCTTGGGGCGAATGGCCTTGTCCAACACCTCGTCTTCAGGCGCGGCGTTCACGGTGACCAGGCGGTCGTTCTCGATCATGGCGGCCCTATTTCACGGTTTGCTGCAGTGCCAGGCGGATGATCTCCTCGCTGGGCAGCCCGGTGCTGTCAATGCGGCTCACCAGCTTGCTTGCCTCGGCGGGCCGGTACCCCAGGGCGACGAGTGCGCTGATGGCATCACCGGTGGCGCCGTCCGACATGCCTGCATCAAGCGGCGCTGCGCCATCCGCCGGCGCCGCAGTCGGTTGCGCCAGGTCGCCGACGCGGTCTTTGAGGTCGATGACCAGCCGCTGGGCGGTTTTCTTGCCAACGCCCGGCATCCGGGTGAGCGCGACATCGTCCTGCTGCTGGATACACCGGATCAGATCATCCACCGGCATGCCCGACAACAGGGTGAGGCCCAGCTTCGGCCCCACGCCGTTGACCCGGATCAGACTGCGGAACAGGCTGCGCTCGAGCCGGGTGAGAAAGCCATAGAGCGCGTGCCCATCGTCCTTCACCACCAGGTGCGTGTAGAGCTGCACGCTTTCGCCCAGCCCCGGTAATGAATAGAAGGTGGACATGGGGGCTTCCAGTTCGTAGCCCACGCCCTGTACGTCCAGCAACAGCGCCGGTGGCTGCTTTTCGGCGAGAGTGCCTTTGAGTCGTCCGATCATGTCAGCGGGCCCATTGAGTCGCAGCAGCGCGGGCAAGGTGGCCCGAGAGCCGCGCCTGGTTCAGATGGCACAGGGCAAGCGCCAGCGCGTCGGAGGCATCTTCCGGCGGTGTGCGGTTCAGTTCCAGTAGCAGGCGTACCATGTACTGCACTTGCGCCTTGTCCGCGCTGCCCGACCCCACCAGCGCCTGCTTCACCACCGCCGGCGTGTACTCATGCACCGGCAGCCCCCGGTTGGCGCCGGCGCAGATGGCGGCACCGCGGGCCTGCCCCAGCTTCAGAGCTGACGCGACGTTATGGCGTACATGCACCTGTTCCACGGACAGCGCGTCGGGTGCGTAGGTCTCGATCAGCTTGTCCAGATCCTGAAAGATGATACGCAACCGTTCCGGAAAGCTGGCGCCGGTGGTGCGTATCACACCGCTGGCCACGTAGCGGAACTGTCGCGCCGTCCCCTCCACGAGCCCGTAGCCGGTCACCCGCGAGCCCGGATCGATGCCGAGAATCCGGCTCACCGGGGCGCCCCGCGGGCCGGATCAGTCCGCATAGGCGTCCTCATTGATCTCGGCGTTGTGATAGACGTTCTGAACATCATCCAGGTCTTCCAGCATGTCCAGCATCTTCAGCATGCCGGTGGCTTCGTCACCGGCCAGCGAGACGACGGTGGACGGGCGTTGCGTCACTTCCGCGTCTGCCGGTTCCAGGCCAGCCTTCTGCAGTGCATCCTTCACCGCCATGTAATCTTCCGGCGCCGTCAGAACCTCAATAGAGCCGTCCTCATTGGTCACGATATCCTCGGCACCAGCTTCGAGGGCCGCCTCCATGATGGTGTCTTCGTCCGAACCCGGGCCGAAGGTGATCACGCCAGCACGGGTGAACAGGAAACCCACCGAGCCATCGGTGCCCAGGTTACCGCCGTGCTTGGTGAAGGCGTGGCGGACTTCGGCCGCGGTCCGGTTGCGATTGTCGGTCATGGCCTCGACCATAACGGCCACCCCGTGGGGGCCGTAGCCCTCGTAGCGGATTTCCTCATAGATCGTGTTCTCATCCTGACCCGAGGCGCGCTTGATGGCCCGTTCAATATTGTCCTTGGGCATGTTGACCGACAACGCCTTGTCCACCGCCAGTCGCAAACGCGGGTTCGTGGCCGGGTCGGGGTCGCCCATGCGGGCCGCAACAGTGATCTCGCGAATCACCTTGGTAAAGATCTTGCCGCGCTTGGCGTCCTGCGCCTTCTTGCGGTGCTGGATATTGGCCCATTTGCTATGGCCTGCCATCGGTGCTCCCAATCCTCTGTCTGTAGGGGGTTGCGTCTGGGGCGCGGCCGTCTCCCGACCGTGCCCGCGATCCGGCAGAGCTTAGCATGGCGGCGCGAGCCGATTAAGGAAACACTGACCGATTCGCATGGTGCTCTGCGGAGTCATTCGCGTGCGCTGACCAGGCGGCGTTCGCAGGCAATGGCCGTCGCCCTTGGCAAGAACGCCAACGCCGCTCAGCGTGCGCGAATGGCCCGCCCTACGGGGCTTATCAGCGTGTCCGGGTGTGTTTGTTGCCGCTGCGGCTGTGCTCCCAGGGGAGTTGGTCCTTTTTATGCCGCGTCCCGGAGCAGTCAA
>SLCE01000060.1 GCA_007125985.1 Ectothiorhodospiraceae bacterium
CCGTGCTGGAAAAGGCCCAGGCCACGTGGTGCGGCCAGACCGCCATCGCCAATGCGAAGCTGGCCTACGGGCACTTCCTGGAGGTCTTCGACGGGGAGCGCTTCCGGGAATTGCGGGATCTCGGCGCCCAGGAACAGCGCCTGCTCTGGGCCAGCACCGGAACCAAGAACCCGGCGTACAGCGATGTGCTGTATGTGGACAGCCTGATCGGCCCGCGCACGGTCAACACGGTGCCACCGGCCACGTACGAGGCGTACCGGGACCATGGCGAACCAGCCGTGCGGCTGACCGAAGGAATGGACCAGGCGGCTGAGCTGATTGCGGGACTGCCATCCGCCGGTGTCGACCTGAAGGCGGTCACCGACAAACTGGAACTGGATGGCGTACAGGCTTTCGCCGATTCCTTCGACAACCTGATTTCCGGGCTGGAGAACAAGGCGCGCACCGTGTCCGGGGACAGTCGCGCCACGGGCTGAGCCACTGGCTCCAGCCCACATTCACGTGAAAAACGACGGGAAACGCATGCAAGACAATGCACGCTACCAGGTACATGTTCAGGTGGAACCGGCTTACCTGGAACACGAGTCGGATCCAGACCAGGACCACTACGTGTTCAGCTACACCGTCACTATCCGTAATACCGGACAGGTGGCGGTCAAGCTGCTGAACCGCCATTGGCTGATTACTGACGCCAACGGTGGGGAAAGGACCGTGGACGGAGAAGGGGTGGTGGGCGAACAACCCTATCTGGAACCCGGCCACCAGTTCCGCTATACCAGCGGTGCCATGCTGAACACACCGGTGGGGAGCATGGAGGGAAGCTACGATATGCTGGCGGATGACGGCACGGCCTTTCAGGCCGCCATCGCGCCGTTCACCCTGGCCATGCCGCGCAAACTGCACTGAGCGGCACAACAGATCAAGGAGCGGTCGACGTGGCAGTGTACTGCATCGGCGACATCCAGGGTTGCCACAAGGAATTCATCCGCCTGCTGGAGCAGCTGGACTTCGACCCGCAGCAGGATCGGCTCTGGCTCACCGGCGACCTGGTGAATCGCGGCCCGCAGTCCCTGGACGTGCTGCGCTATGTCCACGCGCTGGGTGATGCCGCCGTGACGGTGCTCGGCAACCATGACATTCACCTGCTCGCCGCATGGACCGGCGCCTCCACGCTAAAGCATACCGATACGCTGGCACAGGTGCTTGGGGCCCCGGACGGAGAGGAGCTGTTGCAGTGGCTGCGCGGCCTGCCGCTGATGCACCGCGACCCCGATCTGGGCTACACCATGCTGCATGCCGGGCTGTACCCCAGCTGGACGCTGGAACAGGGCGAAAAACGCGCCAGGGAAGCCGAGGCCGCGCTGGCTGGTGACGATTTCCCGGCATTGATGAAGCAGATGTACGGCAATGAACCCAGCCTATGGTCCGACGATCTGGAAGGATGGGATCGCCTGCGCTTCATCATCAACGCCTTCACCCGCATGCGCTACTGCGATGGCGACGGACGCCTGCTGCTGGATTACAAGGGCAGCCCGGGCAGCCAGCCACCGGGCTATCTGCCCTGGTTTGAGGTGGCGCAGCGCCCGGCCCTGCCGGCCGGGATGACTCTGATCACCGGACACTGGTCCACCCTGGGGTTTCACGAGGAGGATGGGCTGGTGGGCATCGACACCGGCTGCCTGTGGGGCGGGCAACTCACCGCCATCCGGCTGGATGGCGAGCGTCGGCGTTACAGCGTGGACTGCGCGGGCGTCATGACGCCGGGGTGAGCCCGGCAAGATAGCGCTCCCAGTCAAATGCAGGACCAGGGTCGGTCTTGCGGCCCGGCGCAATGTCGCTGTGGCCGACAATCCGTTCCCGAACAATTGCCGGATAGGCCGCCTGCAGGGTGCGGGTGAGGTTCACCAGCGTGGCGTACTGGGCATCGCTGTAGGGGGTGGTGTCGGTGCCCTCCAGCTCGATACCCACAGCAAAGTCATTGCACCGTTCCCGGCCTTCCCAGCAGGAGACCCCTGCGTGCCAGGCACGCCGGCACAAGGGCACGTACTGGGTCACCTGCCCCTGGCGATCGATCATCAAATGGCTGGACACCTTCAACCCCTCCAGGCCGGTGAAATACGGATGCGCGCTCACATCCAGCCGGTTACAGAACAGCGCGTCCACATAATCGCCGCCAAACTCTCCGGGAGGCAGGCTGATGCAATGGATCACGAGCAGACTGATGTCGCAGGGATCCGGCCGCGCATCCTGATTGGGTGACGCGCACTGACGCGCCGAACGCACCAGCCCCGTCGACACATCCACATGAAACATTGGAAGCACCCCCGTCACCGATTCGACACAGCAAACACCAACATTGCCCCGCGGATGGTATCATTGGCAGCCACGATGCGTTCGCCCATCGGAGAGGGCCATGGCACATCCCGCTAACCGCGAATCCGAAAACCACACCCTGCTCGAAAGCGTCACCACGAGCGCCCATGACGCACTGCGCGCCGCGTTCGACCCGGTCAACGGAGGGTTCACGCAGCCGCCAAAGAGCCCGCAGATCGACGCGCTGGACTTCCTGCTCAGCCGCTACAGCGGCAGCGGCGACCGGGAAGCACTGCACATGGCCTGCCACACGCTGCGCCGCATGGCCCTGTCCGGGATCAACGATCATGCGGGCGGCGGCTTTTTCGTACGTGCCCATGATGCCTGGTGGATGCGCCCCGCTTTCGAGAAGCGAACGGCCGACAATGCCAGGCTGGCCATGTTGTACGTGGATGCCTGGCACGCCACCGGCGACAGCCTGTTCGCGCGCATTGCCCGCCAAACTCTTGCCTGGGCGCTGAAGGAGGCGCGAACGGCAGAAGGTGCATTCTTCACCGCCATCGGCACCGAGGACAGCGAGGAGGCCGCCCGCTATTACACCTGGACGCCGGAGGAAGCCGAGCGCCATCTGGAGGACGACGAGTACGCACTGGTGCGGCTGCGTTTCGGCTTGGACGACAAGCCGAATCTGGGCCGTCGCTGGCACCTGCACGTCTATGCCTCCCTGTCGGAACTGGCCAAGACGCTCCATCGACCGAAACCGGAACTCGAAGATCTGCTGGCCAGCGCCCGCGACAAACTCTGGGCTGCACGGCGACGGCGCCCGACGCCATCACGGGACGAACGCGTGGACCTGCTGGACAACGCGTTGATGGTCCGCGCCCTGGCGCGGGCCGGACGCCTGCTGGAAACACCCGAATTGCTGGACGCCGCCGAACGCACGCTCGCCGCCATTACCGAGCATCTGCACGATGGCGCCCAACAGCAGGCGGACAACAAAACGGCCGGGGTCCTGCTGGGCGCTGTGCTGGAGCTGTTGCAGGCCCGCTGGCGGGATGACCTCCTGACCATGGCGCGCAAGCTAGCATCGGCATTGCAGCGCTCGTCGACTGAGACCAAGTCCCCCGGTGCGATGCTGGCTCTGCACGAACTGGGTGTCCTGCTCGGAGAGGCCGGGTTCGTGGATGCCGCCAGCATCACGGCGGAGCCCCGGCTGCGTGAGGCCGCCGAGGCGAAACGCACCCCCGATCTGGCTTGGCTCACCTCCTGTGAGCAACTCGTCCGGCCGATGAGGCTGGCCTTGCTTCAGGGCCCCGCCGCGCAGGTGGAGGATTGGCGCCGACAGGCGGAACGGTATTTCAACCCGGCCCGACGAGTCTACGTGCTCGCTGAACACGCCCCACTCCCCCGGCCAATGGCGGAGGAGCATTCCGTGGCTGACGGTGGCACCCGTGCCTGGGTCTGTGATGCGGACCGCTGTCAGGGAAGCCTGGAGACATTGGACGCCCTGCTGCAGGCCTTGCGTTCATAACGCCCAGCCTACGGAAACGGCTGAGTAATGCGCCAGCGTACGCCGGATGCGGCAAGGATTCAGACCGGCAGCACCTCGCCAAAGGCCTCCTGATACCAGGCACGGAAATCGTCCATGGCGAAGTGGTGGTTCTGGGTGCCGTGGTGGGCCACCTTGATACTGCCCATCAGCGAGGCGATGCGGCCGGTCACAGACCAGTCCAGCCCGTTCAGCAGCCCGTGGATCAGCCCTGCCCGGTACGCATCTCCACAACCGGTGGGGTCCAGCACCTGACGCGGCTTCACCACGGGAATCCGGACACACTCACCATTGGTGTGGATTTCCGAGCCTTCCGCCCCGCGGGTGACAATCAGCGCCTCCACCTGGGCCGCCAATGCGTCCAGCCCGAGCCCGGTGCGCTCCATCAGCAGGCGCGATTCATAATCGTTCACCGCCACCCAGGTGGCCTGCTCCACGAACCAGCGCAGATCCTCCCCATCAAACAGCGGCATGGCCTGGCCGGGATCGAACAGGAACGGGATACCCGCGGCGCGGCACTGCCGTGCATGGTTGAGCATGCCGTCCCGGCCGTTCGGGGCGATGATCGCCAGCTCCGCTCCCGCATTCCGGGGCACATCCACTGCATGCGCCTGGCTCATGGCGCCGGGATGGAACGCGGTGATCTGGTTGTCGTCCAGATCCGTGGTGATGTAGGCCTGTGCGGTGTAATGCTCGGGCAGTGTGCGTATGAAATCCTGGCGTATGCCCCATTTCGCCATCCAGTCCGCATACTCCTTGAAATCAGCCCCCACGGTGGCCAGGGGCAGCGGCTCGCCGCCGAGCAGCTTGAGATTGTAGGCGATATTGCCGGCACAGCCGCCGAATTCCTTGCGCAGGTTCTCCACCAGGAAGGAGACATTCAGGATGTGGACCTGCTCTGGCAGGATGTGCTGTTTGAACCGGTCGTTGAACACCATGATGGTGTCATAGGCCACCGATCCGCTGATCACTGCAGTCATGCGTTCTCCCCGTGCCCGCCCACAGCGGGCGGCGTCCATTTGAGATCCAGCTTTTTCGCCGCCCGTACTTCGTCCAACCGGCGCACTGGCAGAGTGTACGGCGCCCCTTTCACGTAGTCCGCGTCGCGCCTGGCCTCCTCACGAATGGCCACCATGGCGTCGACGAAACCATCCAGTTCTTCCGGCGCTTCGGTCTCGGTGGGCTCGATCAGCAGGCACTCCGGCACCAGGAGCGGAAAGTACGCCGTCGGTGCGTGAAATCCGTAATCCAGCAAGCGCTTGGCGAAGTCCATGGCGGAAACGCCCAGCTCCTTCTGTTCCCGCTTCAGGCTGATAATGAACTCGTGGCTCGCACGCCGGTTACGGAACCACACCTGGAAGCCTGCGTCGCGCAATCGGTGCATCAGGTAATTGGCATTAAGCGTGGCGAAATCCGCTACCCGTGTCATGCCCTGGCGGCCCAGCATGCGCGCATAGACGTAGGCCCTCAGCACAACGCCGATATTACCCATGAAGGCCGACAGCCGGCCGATGGTCTGGGGCAGATCGGCTTCCGTCAACCAGCGGTATTGCCCACCCTCCTTGCCCACCACCGGTACCGGCATATAGGGC
>SLCE01000231.1 GCA_007125985.1 Ectothiorhodospiraceae bacterium
CCGCAGGAAGCCATGCGCACCGGCGACGGCTTAGCCGGGCGCACGGCCAACAAGCCGGCATTGCCGACCTGGTTGGCACGTTGGATCATCGGGCTGATTCTCACCGCCAAAGGGCAAGCCGCGACGGACGCCGCGCACATCCGAAGCTCCGCCGGTGTGGCGGTGTTTGTCTCGGAACGCAATGACAGGGCAGGCTGGGTCGAGGCCGGGCGTGCGTACGAACGCTTTGCCCTGCAGGCCGCCGCGCTTGATATCCGCACTGCGTTTATCAATCAACCGCTCGAGGTCAGTTCGCTGCGCCCGGAGTTCGAATCATGGCTCGGGCTCGATGGCGCGCATGCACAGCTCATGGTGCGTTTCGGCCACGGCCCCATCGCGCCTTTCAGCCTACGCCGCGCCGTTGACGATGTGATCATTGAATAAGAGGGCGGATGCGGGCGGCGAGTGCCGGGTGGTCGACATCATTACGCAGCACTGTATCGTGGTAATCGACGCGGTGGCAGCCAACGTAGATGAGGCGCGGACGGAAAAGCGGACGCCGCATGCCGTTGGCGATGGAGCGTTCATCGTGGACGGCGAAAAGCTCAATCGCCGCAAGGAGCGGGCAGCCAAGCTGCCAGCTGGAATCTAGTCGAGCGTGGCTCAGCACAGCCCGCTGGTGTTCAGAGGAGACAAACAATGACTGCAATGCTTGTGCCCGTGGAGGAGTTCACCACGCCGGACCCCATCACCGTGACCGAAGAAATGGCGATGGAAGACGTGCGGGCGCTGATGGAGAAGCACGGCATTCGCCATCTTCCGGTACTGCGCGGCGAGACCGTAGTGGGGATTGTGAGCGACCGGGATGTGCGGCTGGTCCTGGGGCTGCCGGGCGAGAATATCCAGCAGGTGCGCGTCAGCGACATCATGGCGCCTGATCCGTTGACCGTCGCAGCAAACACGCCGCTGGACCAAGTGGCCTTTACCATGTCTGAGCGGAAGATCGGTAGCGTGATCGTCAACGAAGCGAATGGTCAGTTCCTGGGCATCTTTACCGCCAGCGATGCGCTGAACGCGCTGATCGAAATCATGCGCGAGGGCGATGCACCCACAGGCTGAGTGTAATGCGGCGAGGCGGGCGGAGAGTGGCGGTGTTGCTACAATAGGAAGCGAGCCCATGCCACATCAGGCATGACGATTCCGGTCGTCTTCGAGCCATGCGTATTTCCGTCAGTTCCCGTCATCGGTTGTTTGCCCCCGGCCTGTTTCACGCGGGCTTTTTCGCCGTTGCCGTCATGTGGACGGTTTCGCCCCTGGTGGCTGGCCAGTTCGATTGGCAGGGTCCCCTTGAGGTGGCCTCTGGCGAGGCGCATGTGGGGCCATGGCGGATGAATGCGTCGGATTTCCGCTACGTGGACGACCCGTCCGTGATGCTGGACGAGGAGGGCGTAGCCACCGTGGTTTGGGCCGACCAGGCCCGGCAGGACGTGTTCCTGCAACGCTATGACGCTGCCGGCGAAACCCTGCTGGATGTGCCGGTGAACGTTTCCCGCAGCGGCGATACCTTCTCCTGGCTGCCGCGCGTGATCACCGCCGCCGATGCACCGGATACCGTGTACGTGCTCTGGCAGGAGATCATCTTCTCCGGCGGCAGTCATGGCGGCGAAATCCTGTTTGCTCGCTCTGAGGACGGCGGTCGCACGTTCAGCGAGCCGCAGAACCTCTCAAACACCTGTCACGGCGCCGGCAAGGGCCGGCTCACCTTGCAGCGGTGGGATAACGGTAGCCTGGATCTGGCGGAAGGCCCTGACGGCACCGTCTGGGCCGTGTGGAGCGAATACGAGGGTCGTCTGGGAGTGAGCCGTTCCCGGGATCGTGGGCGGTCGTTCGCCAACCCTGACTATGTGGCAGGCGTGCAGGGTGAGCCGCCAGCCCGGGGGCCTTCGGTCGCCGTGGGCGGCGACGGCCGCGTACATCTAGCCTGGACGGTGGGCGAGGATATGGCAGCGGATATCCGCTACGCGGTTTCGGATACCGAAGGCCGGTCGTTCTCCACGCCTCGTGAGGTTCACGCCAGCGACGGCCACTCGGACGCGCCCACGTTGGCGGTGGATGATCAGGGCCGCATCCACCTCGCCTATGCGGAAAGCCCGGACGGTCTCTGGCAGCCAGCCCGTATCCGCTACACCCGGACCGGGCAGGGCGGGGAATTCGGGCCTCCACGCGAACTGGGCGCTTCCCAGCGGAACGGTCACGACAGCCTGGGCTACCCCGCGCTGGCGGTTGCCGGTGATGCCGTCTATGTGCTCTGGGAGCAGTTTCCCTCGCTGGGCAAGCGCTCCAGAGGCCTGGGTTTGACGTGGTCCGAAGACGGTGGCGAGACCTTTGCCGCTTCGCTGACCGTGCCCGGCTCGGGGGAAGCCGGTCAGGGCTTCAACGGTAGCTTGCAGGGTCTGCTGATGCGCAAGCTGGCGGTGAACGCCGCAGGGGAGATCGCCATAGTGAACAGCACGTTCCACCAGGGGGATTCCAGCGTGGTCCGCCTGATTCGCGCTCAGAACACCGCCACTGCCGGACAATAACCGCCAGCGATGACTGGCAACGCGTTCCCGATGCGAGTCACTCCGTGACGGGCATACGTGGCCCTGCCTCTGTGCCACAGACCGGCGACAAAGCCGGTAACGCCGAACTCATTCGCCCGTTAGCGACGATGGTGTTGCTATTCGGTTCCACGAAGATCACTGATAGTGAGGGAAGCCTGTCTCATACATAATTTAACATAATATACATTATGCGCAGTTAAAGGCCCCAGATGCCCTAGGCTTTTCTCCGAAAATGGTATGCTTCTGTCGCTTAATGCTGCGCATGGTGTCCTCTGCTGTTGTTGCGTACCGCGCACGAACACGCGTTGGATCCGCGCTTCTCCGGGAGAATACCGCGTTTCCTTATGGCTATGGATAAAGACACACAACAGGCACTGCTGGCCGGGCTGCGGGATGTGTCCCCGATGCTGCCGGGTGTGGTGCCGTTCGGAATGCTGGCCGGTATTGCGGCGATCGAAGCCGGTATGGGTGCGATGGCCGGTCTCGGGATGTCTGTGATCATCTTTGCCGGGGCTTCGCAGTTGATCGTCGCCCAACTCATTGCCGAAGGCGCCCTGCCATTGGTGATTATCGCCACCGCGTTGCTGATCAATCTGCGCATGGTGATGTACAGCGCCTCGCTGGCGCCGTTCTATGGCGGCTTGCCGTTTCGTTGGAAGGCCTCCATTGCCTACCTGCTGACGGATCAGGCCTATGCGCTGACCATTACCCGTTTTTTTGGCGAAGGGCCTGCGGCGCATCAGCGCTGGTATTACATGGGCGTTGCGGTGACTGTCTGGCTGCTCTGGCTGCTGTCGACTGCGCTTGGTGTGATGCTGGGCGCGACGGTGCCTGCGGCCTGGCAGATCGGGTTTGCGTTGCCGCTGGTGTTTCTGGTGCTGCTTGTGCCCGTGGTGAACGACCGGCCCACGGTTGTCGCCGCCGTGGTGGGCGGCTCCGTTGCGGTGTTGGCGTACGATGCCCCCTACCACATGGGCCTGACCATCGGGGCGGTGGCGGGCATTGTGTGTGGTGTGCTGACGGAAACACTGTTCTCCCGGGCGCGGGACGACGCTGATGTCTGAGGTGACAATCTGGCTGCTGATCCTGGTGATCGGCCTCGGAACCTACCTGATGCGGCTGTCCGGCATCCAGTTGTTCGGGAAACGCGGTATGCCGCCGCGCCTGAAACGCGCGCTTCGATTCGTGCCGTCGGCGGTCATTGCGGCCATCGTGGTGCCGGCCATTGTCTATGGAGGCCCGGATCCCGGTCTGCATGCGGAGAACCTGCGCCTGTGGGCCGGCCTGATTGCGGCCATTGTGGCCTGGACCACACGCAGCGTACTGGCAACGCTGGGGATTGGCATGGGCAGCCTGTGGCTGCTTCAATGGTGGCTGTAGCCGATAATGGAGCCGATAGCCCCATGACACACCCGGAGTTTCAGCTGGACCCGAACCTGGTCTACCTCAACCATGCGGGCGTCAGTCCCTGGCCGCGGCGTACGCGGGACGCAGTGGCCGGTTTTGCCGAAATGAACGCGCATCGTGGCGCGGCGGACTATCCCCAATGGCTCCGGCATGAGCGGGCGCTGCGTGATCGCCTTGCCCGCCTTCTGGGGGCTGACTCCGTGGATGACATCGCGCTCATCAAGAACACCTCCGAAGGCTTGTCCTTGGTGGCATTCGGGCTGGACTGGCAGCCGGGTGATGCCGTGGTGATCAACCGGTCTGAATTCCCGTCCAATCGCGTGGTGTGGGAGGCGTTGGCGGAACGCTACGAGGTCGAGATTATTGATGTGGATCTGGCGCACGGCGCATCCCCGGAGGATGCGCTGATCAATGCCATCACGGCCCGGACCCGGCTGCTGGCCGTGAGTTCGGTGCAGTACGGCACCGGCTTGCGCATGGATCTGTCGCGGATTGGCGCGGCCTGCCGGGAGCGCGACGTGCTGTTTTGCCTGGACGCCATCCAGAGCCTGGGGGCGCTGCGTTTCCACCGGAGCGAGGCGGATCCGGATTTCATTATGGCGGACGGTCACAAATGGATGTTGGGGCCGGAGGGGCTTGGCGTGTTCTGGTGCCGCCCGGCCCTGCGGGACCAGTTACGTTTGCAGCAATACGGCTGGCATATGGTGGAACACGCCGGCGACTATAGCCGACTGGACTGGTCCGTGGCCTCAACTGCCCGCCGCTTCGAGTGTGGCAGCCCCAACATGCTGGGAATCTTCGGGCTGGAGGCAAGCCTGTCGTTGCTGCAGGACTCGGAAGGCATGGCGTCCGTGGAGCGGCGGGTACTGGAAAACGCAGGCTGGTTGATGGATGCCATCACGCAGGAACCGGGACTCGCCCTGCTTTCCGACCCGGACCCGGCTCGCCGCTCGGGTATTGTCACCTTCCATGCGCCGGGCAAGGACGGAACGGCATTGTACCGGGCCTTGATGCAGGAAGGCGTGGTTTGCGCGGGTCGTGGCGGCGGCGTGCGCTTCTCACCACATTTTCATAATACTGAGGAGCAATTGCAGCGTGCCGTGGAAACGGCAGCCCGCCTGGTGCAAAACCTTTAAGGAAACACTCAGGCTGCTGTCGGGAACAATTGGTAGAAGTTCTCGCTGGTCTGTTCGGCCACTGCCTCGAAGGGCTTGCCGCGCACCTCAGCGAGGCATTCCGCCACCTCGCGCACGAATGCGGGCTGGTTCTGGTGGCCGCGGTGCGGCACCGGCGCTAGGTACGGGCAGTCGGTTTCCACCAGCAGACAGCGGTCCGGCAGGCGTTTCGCCACCTTTCTCAGGCGATCTGCATTCCTGAACGTGAGAATGCCGGACAGGGAGATGTGGAACCCCAGGTCCAGGAAATCGCAGGCCGCCTTCCAGTCTTCCGTGAAACA
>SLCE01000028.1 GCA_007125985.1 Ectothiorhodospiraceae bacterium
GGCATCCGCGAATCCATGAAACGCTCCGAGGAGCAGAAAGAAAAAGACTGGCGCGGTGCCCTCTTACCCTTGCTGATCGTCGCATTGTTCGTCATGGTGCTCATCATGCTGGTCTGAACTCCCTGTTGCCAACTCGCGAATGTGAGGGTCCGCTCTGCCGGGGTTCACTGCCCCACTGCGGACGCTTCGTCCTCAGGACCCAGTTCCAGCTCGACAAGTTTGCCTATGCCTTCCCGCGCACGCTCCACCAACGCACTATCGCCGGTGGTCTGAACCATCACAACCGCCCCTTCCAGCAGCAGCACAATCTCAGTAGCCAGCCTTTGTGGATCCTTTGCACCGGCCCGACGGGCCAGATCAGAGATGTAGTCGATTCGGAAGCGCTTGTTCTCCGCCGCCGCCTGATGAATCGGGTGCTTCGGGTCCGGGTACTGCACAGCAAGATTCACCATGGGGCAGCCGCAGAAATCCGGGCGCTGACACCACTCCTGCAGCAGATCCACCAGCGCCAGCAGCTGGCCACGTGGTGACAGCTTACGCTGCTCGGCCACCTGCTCGAACTCCTCGCGGAGCTGGTCGTTGAGTCGCGTGGCCACGGCAAGCACCAGGTTTTCCTTGGATTTGAAGTGCTTGTACAGCGTCATCTTGGCCACGCCGGCTTCGGCCAGCAAGCGGTCTATGCCCGTGGTATGACACCCGTTCCGGTAAAACAGCTCGGCGGCCGTTTCCAGCAATTGATCCCGACGGGAACTGGCTCGCGTTTCCATGGTCTCCTCCAGCAGGCGCGTGCCTGTCGCATTCTCACTACAAGCAGTATACAGGCCTGTCTGCCTGTACGCCCAATCCAGATCCCGCAGGCCTGGCACAGCTGCAGCCCTCGCAGTATGTTGGAAGTCCAGATATCGGGAGGATGTCCGTATGGACCGCTCCGATGTGACTGCCGCCCAGACCCGAATTCACGGCCGCATCGTGGCCACACCGCTGATTGCCGACCTCTCACTCAGCAAACGCCTGGGTCGACGCATTCTTTACAAGTGTGAGTTGTTCCAGTGCACCGGATCCTTCAAGGCGCGCGGCGCACTGAACTGGATTGCCACCGCCCGGCCGGAAGAACTCCGGCGCGGCCTTGGCGCCGTCTCCGCCGGCAATCACGCGATTGCATTGGCATGGGCGGCCGCAGAGCAGGGCACACCGCTGACGGTGGTCATGCCCGAAAATGCCAGCCCGCGGAAAGTGGAGACCAGCCGCGCCTTGGGCGCGGACGTGGTGCTGCATGGAGACATCAATGATGCCTGGGCGTTGATGCACCGCCTACGGGAGGAACAGGGGCTGACCCTGGTGCACCCCTATGACGACCTGCGGATCATCGCCGGCCAGGGCACCCTGGGTCTGGAGCTGCTGAAACAGGTCCCGGATGCCGCATGCATCCTATGCCCGGTGGGAGGAGGCGGTCTGATCAGCGGCCTGGCCATGGCGGTACGGGCCGAGCGGCCGGCATTGCAGGTGATTGGCGTCGAACCGGAGGGCGCGGCCACGCTGGATTTCGCCTGGCGCCAAGGAGGGCGGGCGCGCTTGCCCTGTGTCAACACCTGCGCCTGGAGCCTGGGCGCCGCAATGGCCGGGGAGCATACCTATGCCCTGTCGCGGGACTGGGTGAGCGCCTTGCATCAGGTGTCGGAACAGGCGATCGGCGCAGCGCTGCGCCACTTGATCCACACAGTGCGGCTGTTACCGGAACCTGGCGCGGCGGTGGGCCTGGCCTCACTCCTGGAACACGGGCTACCCCCGGAGCTGGGCGACGGCGACATCATCGTGGTGCTCACCGGCGGCAACGCTGGTCTGGACGAACTGACCCAATGGCTTCATTGAGCCATTTGAAACAGTTCCTCCAGCCGCCTTAGCAGTAGCTCCGGCGAGTCATCGATGGTGAGCAGACGCCGGTGCTCCTGGCGCACAAACCCCGCTCGCACGGTCTGGTCGAGGAAATGCGCCAGCGGCGTGTAATAGTCTTCCACGTTCAGCGCACCGCAAGGCTTGGCATGCATGTCCAACTGCCCCCAGGTCAGCATCTCGAACAGTTCTTCCAGCGTGCCCAGGCCACCCGGCAGGGCAATAAAGGCATCCGACAAATCGGCCATCAGCGCCTTTCGGGCATGCATGCCATCCACCACATGCAACTGGGTCAGGCCGTGATGCGCCACTTCCTTCTGTTGCAGAAACCGCGGTATCACGCCGATAACCTCGCCCCCCGCTTCCAGGACCGCGTCAGCGATCACGCCCATGAGACCCACGCTGGCCCCACCGTACACCAGGCCCAGCCCGCGTTCGCCCATCAGCAGGCCCAGCTCACGCGCAGCCTCGGCATAGACGGGATCACTCCCCCGCTTCGACCCGCAGTAGACACAAATCCGTTCCATGCGCAGTATGCTCTATCAGTTGGTCATTCTGTTGGATGTGGCCCCGGGAGGGCCAGGCAAAGGAGGAAGCATGCGTACCGTACAGCAAAGTTGCAAGGTGCTGGCTCTGGGCACCCTGATGGTGGCGGGAACAGCACAGGCCCAGCAGCCCTTGTACGTGGGCGTGGACCTGCACAACTGGTTCTTCAACCCGGACCGGGGCAGTGCGGCCAGCGATGTGGGGGTACGCGCCAAATTCGGGGCCCGGTTGACGCCACAGATCGCCGTGGAAGCCCATCTGGCGACCGGCGGATCCGACCGGACCGGGCGGGACGACGAAATCGACCCGGGCTACCTGCTCAGTGGGTTGGTTCGCGGTGACGTCCCCTTGTCACGCTACAGCACCTTATATGGCGTGGTGGGTTTTTCCGAACTGCGGTTTGACGTGAACGATAGCTCTGAGAAGGAAAGCAGCATCAGCTTCGGCCTGGGTGGTGATTTCCAGGTCGCCAACAACACCTATCTCAATATCGATTACATCCGCTATATCAGCGACAGCGACTTCGATTACGACGCCCTGAACTTCGGGGCTCGCTGGGAGTTCTGATGCCCGAAAACGGGAACCGCCCCACCAGAACAATGGAGCGATTCCCTACGATGGAAAAACGCGGTGGTCGGCGCCTTACGGCTGCTGATTATCCAGTTCCGCGCCCTCCTTCTCCGGCGGCTGCAGGTCGTACTTGCTCACGCCCATGGCCAATGCCGAGGAACTGGCAACGAAGATGGAGGAGTAGGTACCCACCAGGATCCCCAACAGCAGCGTGAACGCGAACCCGGAGATCAGTTCACCGCCCAGAATGTACAGTGACAGAACCACCAGCAACGTGGTGAACGAGGTGATTACCGTGCGCGACAGCGTCTGGTTGATGGAGGCGTTCATCACCTCTTCCGTGCTGCCCTTGCGCATCTTGATGAAGTTCTCGCGGATGCGGTCGAACACCACAATGGTGTCGTTAAGCGAGTACCCCACGGTGGCCAACAACGCAGCCAGCACTGTCAGGTCGAAGCTGACCTGAAACAACGCGAGGATACCCATGATGAGCACCACGTCATGCAGCAGCGCGGCCACTGAACCAGCAGCGAAGCGATACTCGAAGCGCAGCGCCACGTAAATCAGAATACCGCCCAGCGCAATCAGCATGGCGAGCATGCCATCCTGGGTCAGCTCCTCGCCGATCTGCGGGCCCACGAACTCCACCCGGCGAAGATCCACGTCTTCATGGTGGTTGCGCAGCACCTGCAACACCTGATTGCTCAGTTCAGCCGCTTCCACGCCTTCCTGCGGCGCCAGGCGGATCATGACCTCACGGGCCGAGCCAAAGTGCTGAACCACGGCGCCTGGGAATCCGCCCGCATCCAGCGTCTGCCGCACTTCGGTGAGATCAGCCGGCTCCGGATACCCCACTTCCACGACGGTGCCGCCGGTGAAGTCGATGCCAAAGTTCAGGCCACGGATCAGCAGAGCCCCGATGGCCGCAGCCAGCAGGATCACCGAAATAATCGCCGCCAACCGGCGGTGCCCCATGAAATCGATAGTCGGGTCTTTCTTGAATAGCCACATGGCGCTTTCGCTCCGGTTCCCGCCTTAGATGGGCAGCGCGCTCAGACGGCGCCGGCGACCATAGATCAGGTTGACCACCGCCCGCGTTCCCATGATGGCGGTGAACATGGAGGTAACGATGCCGATGGACAGCGTCACCGCGAAGCCCTGAACGGGCCCGGTACCGAACAGGAACAGCACCACTGCCGCAAGCAGCGTGGTGATGTTGGCATCGGCAATGGTGGACAGGGCCTTCGCATAGCCCGAGTGAATCGCCTCCTGCGGTCGTAGCCCCGCATGCAACTCTTCACGTATTCGCTGGAAAATCAGCACATTGGCGTCGACCGCCATGCCCACTGTCAGAACAATGCCGGCAATACCCGGCAATGTCAGCGTGGCCTGCAGCATGGACAGCACAGCGACGATAAACACCAGATTCAGGAACAGAGCCAGATTGGCAATCAAGCCGAACACTTTGTAGTAGAAGGCCATGAACGCCACGACCAGCAGGAAGCCGATCGCCACGGCCATGAAACCCTGGTCGATGTTCTCCTGCCCGAGGCTCGGACCAACCGTCCGCTCTTCGATGATGTCGATGGGGGCACTGAGCGAACCCGCGCGCAGCAGCAGCGCCAGATCCCGGGCTTCGGTGGTGCTGTCGAGACCAGTAATCCGGAACTGGCTGTGCAGGGGTTCGCGGATGGTGGCGATATTGATCACCTCCTCGGACTGCACCCGCTCGCGCACTGTCTCCCCGTCCACTTCCCGGGTTTCGGTGCGTGTTTCGATGAACACCACCGCCATGGGCCGCCCCACATTCTCCCGGGTCGCCCGGTTGAACATGCTGCCGCCATCCGAGGTTAGGCGGATGTTCACCTGCGCCCCGCCGGTTTCCGAGTCGATTCCAGAGGATGCGTTGCTGATGTAGTCCCCGGTAAGCATCACCTCCCGTTCCAGCAGCACATAGCTGCCGTCACGGTAGGCGTACCGCAGCGCATCCGAGGGAACCGGGCTGTCCTCCCGGCCGCCGAAGTTGGCATTGTCCGAGTGGACCATACGGAATTCCAGCGTGGCCGTGGCGCCGATAATGTCCTTGGCGCGGGCGGTGTCCTGCACGCCAGGCAGCTGGACCACAATACGGTCGGAGCCCTGGCGCTGAATTACCGGTTCGGCCACCCCGAGTTCATTGACTCGGTTGCGCAGGGTGGTGATGTTCTGCTGCAGCGCCGCCACGCGGATCTCTTGCATCCGCTCTTCCGGCACCTCGCCGATGAGCCAGAACTGACCGTCCCGCTCTTCTTGGGAGAAGTTGAGATCATTGCGGTAGCTGTCACGCAGCAGGTCCAACGCCTGCTCCCGTTCCGGTGCGTTGCGGAACTGGGCGATCACGCGCGCATCTTCCACCTCCACACTGCTGTAGCGGATGCGCTCAC
>SLCE01000155.1 GCA_007125985.1 Ectothiorhodospiraceae bacterium
GTTGAGACCTGCGACGGCGAAAGCCATCGCAGGTCACGGCACACTTACAGCCCGTGGCTGCTCACGTCGACCTTCGAATAGACCTCATCCCAGTAGAGCTGGGCCAGGTCCTCGGCGCTGTCCACGTCCTCCACGAGTTCAATCCACTTCTCAAGCAGTTCGCGGAACTGGGCAAGCAGTTCGTCACCGCGCTCCACGCCGTGACGGTCGGCGTAATACTCCACCACCGTCTCCAGGTCCTCGCGGGTGAATTCCCGCGTGGCATCCAGCAGATCAGCATCGGCGGACAGCAGCTGATTGCCCCGGCTTTCCACTTCGGCCAGGGCTTCTTCCTCGATCTCCAGGTAGCCGTAGGTGATTTCCGCACCCATGACGGCCGAAGCCCGCAGATAGGCGCTGCGCTGGTCTTCGCTCAGGCTAGCCCAGACGTCGCGGTTGAGGCTGGCGGTACCGACGGCGGCGTATACGCCGCCGGGCACATCCATGTTGACGTAGGTTGCGTGCTCGATGAGACGCAGATTGATCAGTTCGGGAGCCGACTGCACCACGCAATCCACCACGCCCTGGTTCAGCGCCTCGAACACCTCGTTGATGGTGAGCGATACCGAACTGCCGCCGAAGTGGCTGGCCCACCGCGACCAGTGCGAACCGGCAACGCGCATGCGTTTGCCTTGCACATCGGATACCGATTTCACCGCCGTGTTGCACAGCAGCCCGTAACGCGAGCTACTGGCGCCCCCGGTAAATACCTGATTCTGTGCCGTGTATTCCTGATTGCATTCAGGACAGTGGAAGAACAGCAGTTCTGCGGTGGCGCCGACGTATGCCATGGCCCCTGTCCGCTCCACGTCACCTTCCAGCAGGTTCAGCTGCATGGACGCTTCGTTGATCAGGTTGCTGTGGGGATACTCACCGGGAAAATAGGCGGTCAGCAAATACCCGGCATCGGCGATACCATCCCGCACCCCTGCAGAGGTTTCCGCGGCGTTCAGCAGCGACAGCGGAAACACCCGCGCCGTCAACTCACCGCCGGAATACTCCGCCAGCGCCTCCGCAAACGTTTCAGCCGCTTCCGCCGGAATCGAGCTGGGCGGGAAACCGGTCGCATAATTGATGTTACGTGCCATCGCCGTATTGGCCACCAGGGCGATCGCGCACGCGCCGGCCGCCGCCCACAGAGCCGGTTTTGCCATGGAAAGCATGGTATTGACCTCCGAAGTCATGACCTAATCTGCCGCGGGTGCTCAGGCCTTTGGCAGTGTGTAGTTTTTGAATTGTTCCCTGAGCTTGACCTTCTGTATCTTGCCGGTGGCGGTGTGCGGTAGTTCCGGAACCATGACCACGCTCTCGGGCAACCACCAACGGGCGACACGCGACTCCAGGAATTTCAGCATGTCCTCGGGTTGCACCTCTCGCCCCTCCCGCGGAACCACGAGCAGCAGCGGCCGCTCCTGCCATTTGGGATGATGCACACCAATGACGGCGGCCTCGGCCACATCCGGGTGCCCCATGGCTGCGTTCTCCAGGTCTACTGACGAGATCCATTCCCCACCCGACTTGATCACGTCCTTGGCCCGGTCCACCAGGGTCACGTAGCCGTCGGCATCCACGGTGGCGATGTCTCCGGTGGGGAAGAAGCCCTCGTCATCCAGTACGGGTTCGTCCTTGCGGAAATAGCCGCTGGCGATCCAGGGCCCCTTGACCATCAGGTGGCCGGAGGTTTTCCCATCCCAGGGCAGTGCCTTGCCGTTTTCGTCGGCGATCTTCACCTGAACGCCCCAGACGCCGCGACCGGGCTTCATCTTGAGGCTGATCTGCTCATCGGGAGGCAGATCCTTGTGCTTGGGCAGGGGCCGGTTGATCACGCCGATGGGGCTGGTTTCCGTCATACCCCATCCTTGCACCACTTCCACACCCAGGTCTCGTTCGAAGCGCTCGATCATGGAGCGGGGCGGAGACGCACCGCCGATGCCGACGCCCTGCAGTTTCAGGGAGCGCACATCCAGATCCGGATTGGCATCCAGGTACTGGAAGAACATAAGCCACACCGTGGGCACGGCCTGGGAGAAATTCACGTCCTCGTCGCGCATCAGCCCGAACAGGTTCTCGCCGTCGAGCCGCGGCCCCGGCAGCACCAGCTTGGCGCCGGCCATGGCGGCAGCGTAGGGCATGCCCCAGGCGTTGGCGTGGAACATGGGCACCACCAGCAGCATGGTGGCCGAGGAACTCATGGCGAAGGTATCCGGCGCCATTTCCATCAGCGAATGCAGCACGGTGGAGCGGTGTGAGTAGAGCACGCCCTTGGGGTTGCCAGTGGTGCCAGACGTGTAGCACAGCGATGAGGCGGTGCGCTCATCGAACTCGGGCCAGGTGTAGTCCTCGCTCTGGCGGGAAACTAGCTCTTCGTAGCAATGCAGGTTCGGCACGTCCATGTCGGGCATGTGCGCCCGGTCGGTCATGGCGATGTAGTGCTGCACGCTGGTCAGGCGCGGCGCCAGCTCCTGCACCAGCTCGGCAAAGCTGATGTCGAAGAACAGCACCTTGTCCTCGGCATGATTGACGATGTACTCGATCTGCTCCGGGAACAGGCGCGGGTTGACCGTGTGCAGTACGGCTCCGGCCCCGGATACGCCAAAATACAGCTCATAGTGGCGAATGGTATTCCACGCCAGCGTACCGACGCGATCATGCCGGTCAACACCGAGTTCCGCCAGGGCATTGGCCACCTGCTTGGAGCGGCGCTGCAGCTCACGATAATTGCTGCGGTGGATAGGCCCTTCAACGGTGCGCGTGACGATCTCGGTATCGGGATGAAACGTCGCCGCATGGTCGATCAGCGACGAAATCAGCAAGGGTTGGTCCTGCATCAGCCCGAACATGGTTCTCCTCCGGTCAGTTATTAGCTGCGGTGCGCCGTCCCGGTCAGGTGCGTGCTGGTCCGATCGAATCCCTGGATCAGCCGCGCTGCGCCTTGTCTTTCTTGTTCTGTTCCTCGATCCGTTCCCTGGCCTGCTTCCAGTCCGCATCACTCCAGTCGCGCAGTTCGTAGAAGTTGCCACCGTGCGCCAGGTGGCCGGCGCCGTCCATCATGATGCACTCGCCGGTCAGCCAGGGGCTGCCGTCGGAGAGCAGGAAGGTGGCGAAATTCTGCAGCTCCTCCATACGCCCGGCACGCCCCATGGGGTTCTTGCGGGCGCTGCGGGCACCGGGCTCCTCGCCGGGGTTGAGCCGCTTGCTCATGCCCTCGGTGGGAATCTCCCCAGGGCCGATGGCGTTCAACCTAATGCCGTAACGTCCCCACTCCGTGGCCAACGACATGGTCATACCCTGGATGGCGGACTTGCTCATGGTGGACGGCACGACAAAGGGGCCGCCGTTTTTCACCCAGCTCACGATGATCGACAGCACGTTGCCGGGAGTGCCCCCTGCGATCCAGCGCTTGCCCACGGAATGCGTCACATAGAAGGTGCCGTGCATAACGATGTTGGCGATGGCGTCAAAACCACGGGTGGAGAGATCTTCGGTGCGGCTGATGAAGTTGCCGGCCGCGTTGTTCACCAGATCCGTCAGCGGGCCATCGCGAAAGATCTCCTCGACCATCTCATCCACTGCCGCCGCATCCCGGATATCCACCCCGAACGCCTTCACGTTGCCGCCGTGCTTCTCCATCAATTCAGCGGCAGTAGCCTCACACACACTCTTGCGACGCCCGCAAATGTAGATGTCCGCGCCCAGGGACAGGAATTTTTCCGCCATGCCCTTGCCGAGCCCGGTGCCACCGCCGGTGATCAGGATGCGTTTTCCCTTGAACAGATCATTCTGGAACATGCATGTCACTCCTTAAGACGGCCCGTTTCCGCGCTCAGGCGGTTTACAGACGCTCGATAATGGTGGCCGTGGCCATGCCGTGACCGATGCACATGGTCTGCAGGGCAAACTGACCGCCTGTGGCTTCCAGGCCGCAGAGCATTTTCGCCATCAGGCCACCGCCGGTGGCGCCCAGAGGATGGCCATGGGCCACCGCACCGCCCCAAGGGTTCACCTTGTCCATGTCGGCGCCAGTCTCCTGCGCCCAGGCAAGCACAACCGTGGCGAAGGCTTCATTGATCTCGAACCAGTCGATGTCGCTCATGCTGAGGCCGGCACGCTCCAGCGCCAGCTTCGTAGCGGGCACCACACCCATCAGCTGCAGCTCAGGGTCATCCCCCACCACAACACGGGCACGGAACCGGGCTCTGGGACGGAAGCCATCCGCCTCTGCGATCTCCCGGTTGCCCACCAGAACGGCGGAGGCGCCGTCAGAGATCTGGCTGGCGTTGGCTGCGGTGACGACGCCATCCTGCTTGAATACCGTTTTCAGCGAAGCCATCTTCTCCGGATCGACGCTCGCGCGCACCCCCTCGTCCAAGATCATCTCCACGGGGTTGCCGTCCGCGTCGAGACCCGGTGTCGGCAGCAGTTCGGCGGTGGGTCCGTTGGCGCGCGCTTGCATGGCCCGCCGATGGCTTTCCATGGAAAAAGCGTCTACCTGCTCGCGGGAGAGCCCCCACCGCTGCGCAACAAGCTCCGCGGACAGGCCCTGATGGATCAGATTCTGTTTTTCGAACAGCGCCGGGTTAAGGATTTCGTAGCCACCCTTCGTGCCATCAGGGTCAATGTCGCCGAACATGGGCACGCGGGTCATGCTCTCCACGCCGCCACCGATGGAATAAGGCATGTCGCCGGCCGCCACCGCCTGGGCAGCAAAATGCACGGCTTGCTGGGCCGAACCGCACATCCGGTTAAGGCTCACGCCAGGCACGGTCACCGGGAAATCCGCCAGGATCGCGCCCAGGCGTCCGATATTGGCGCCCTGCTCGCCGGCCTGGGTGACACAGCCTGCCACGACGTCGCCCACCCGGTCTGCGGGCAGCCCAACCCGTTCAACGACACCCCGAAGGGCGTGGCCGAGCAAGGCATCCGGGCGAAACTCCCGAAAGGCGCCTCCACGGCGGCCAAAGGGAGTTCGAATAGCGTCCAGAATCACTGCTTCTGTCATGGCATCACACCCTCGTTCATGCCGAAAACTGGTGGTCCGTAAGATTAGCAGGGCGACGACCGGGCAAAATCGTCGGTTTGGACGAAGCATGGACACACCCCTGATGGAGATGATGCGAACAAGCTGGGGTGCCGATACTTCCCGGGCAGCAACAATGTTTGAGCGCTGAACAGACTCAAGCCTGCCCCGGGGTGCCGGACGGAAAAACAAAACCAAGGGCAAGGCCGGCGGCCCCCGTAACCGGCAATGGAGGAGAACGATGTATCTGATCGGACGTCTTTTGTCCCATCTGACCACGACGCTGACCACGCTTGGCGGGCTGGCGATCGCACTGATGATGCTGCACGTGACGCTGGACGTGTTCCTGCGCTACGTCCTCA
>SLCE01000189.1 GCA_007125985.1 Ectothiorhodospiraceae bacterium
GCAGCGAAGCCACCGCCAGGTCGCCCAGCGTGCTCAGCACGAAACGGCCGCCGCTGATGCTGGTGCCTTCATCCATGGACAGGCCGCTCACCGTGTTGATGGTCACGATGCCATCCACATCGGCGGATGCGGCTACGGTACCGTCATCCAGGAAACGCACCTGGCCTTCCGTGTCAATGAGGAGGCTGCTGGCGGTGATGCG
Source organism: Ectothiorhodospiraceae bacterium (assembly GCA_007125985.1). Taxonomy (GTDB): domain Bacteria; phylum Pseudomonadota; class Gammaproteobacteria; order Nitrococcales; family Aquisalimonadaceae; genus LSCE01. The sequence goes on from SLCE01000189.1 coordinate 203, forward strand.
CCCGTCCACGTCGATGGCACCGGTGGAGCCGATGAACTCCAACGCGCCGCCCACGTCGCTGTCACCCACCGTGGTGCCGCCGTTGACGGTGAAGTAGGCATCCCCGCCGGCCTGGACGCCGAAGTCCAGGGCGCCCAGGTCGGCCACCAGCGGATCGGTGGCGCTGGCCACGTCACCGGCCACATTCAAGGCCAGACCGCCGGCAGTGATCCAGACATCACCGAAACTGCCCGGCATCCGGACGACATTCCCGTCCGGCACGGTGAGTTGTGCCATGCCGCCGGCATTGATGCTGCCGATGGCCAGGTCGCCGGCGCGTTGATCAAGGTAAACGCCCTGCCCGGCGGAAACTTCCCGCAGGCCATCCGCGAAGTCGATGGTCAGCGGCCGGTCGGCGCTGCCGATCTGACCCTGACTGGCGGTCAGGCGGCCGTCCGCGCCGGCCTCGATCACACCGCCGCCGGACGTGGCCAGCAACCCGAACAGCGTATCGACGCTGACCCGGCCGTCGGTGGCCACGATGGAGCTCGCAATCAGCTGCTCCGGGCTCACCGCGTAGAGATTGCCGCGGGATTCCAGCGTGATGGCGTTGTCGGCAACTACGGTGACCGGATCCCGCTGTTCGATGCTGAAGCGGACCGCGCCGTCCTCCAGCGCATGCTGGCCGTTGATAAAGGCCGCAAGGAGACCCTCGGGATCCTCGATATCGCCGGGGCCCGCCAACAGCAGCGCGCGCCGCTGATCGGCGGTGAGGTCATCGGTGGCATTGGTCAGTTCGAAGCTCACCGGGTCCAGGTCACGGCCCAACTCGCCATTGGGGGCACGCAGCCGCACGTCACCGCCGATGATGACCGCATTGCGCTCATCCAGGCCGATGTCTTCGCCCGGTTCCAATGCGCCGACCCGGAGCACGTTGCGCAGCTGCGTATCCTGCCATTCCGCGCCTTCGGTGAGTGCGGCACGGGTATCAGCGGAAGCGCTGTACTCCCAGTCCGGATCGAAGCCATTGCGCATCAGGTCCGCGGCCAGGTCCGGCACCAGCATTTCCAGGTGGTCGCCGAGTTCGGCGTAGCGCGCGGAGAGGAAATCGGCCGTGGAGTCGAAGCCGGCGGCGCGGGCGCGGGCACCGAAGCGGGCCTCCACCGCATCAGTCATCTCCGGCTGGCCATCGGCACCCATGACACCGTCCAGTTCCCAGTACTCCGTGTAGCTCTGCTGCACCGCGGTCTCGTGGTTGCGCACGGTCAGTGCGCCGGCCTCTTCGCCCGGCGCGCCGCCCAGGCGCATTTCCAGCAGCGCCTCTTCCAGGTCCTGGTAGCCCGGATCGTCGTAGGACAAGGTCTGGGTGTCGGCTTCCACCAGGTTGCCGTCCACCACCAGCACGTCCACCACACCGGCATTGGCCGACGCGATGCGTTCGACCCGCAAATCACCGCGCAGCTGCTCCAGGTAGATGTCGTCACCGGCCATGACCGTGACGCCGTGCGGCGTCCATTCGGTGGCATTCTCCGGCGCCTGATCGAGCCGCAGGGGTGCATTGCTGCTCCCCACGCTGCCGAAGCGGGAATCCACATGGATGGAGCCGTCGGCACGCACATCGTGATCGCCCGCGCCCGTGGAACGGATGGAGCCTTCGGCCTCCAGGAACACGTCGCCACCGGCATCCAGGCCTATCAGGTCGACCCCGTCGCGCTCGATATTAATGGTCATGTCGCCGCCGGAACGGGCGTCCAGCGTGCCGTCATTCAGGCGCAGGTTGACCGGGTTATCGAGCGAGCCGATGCGATCAGCGGCATCCAGGCTGATCTCGCTGGCCTCCAGCAACCCGTCCGGATCGGTCTGGCGGATGTTCTCGCCGGTGAGATCAGCAGTGCCATCCAGCAGATTCAGCGGCCCGTCGAGTTGCACATCGCCGACGGAATCCACCTCGAGGGAGGGAGAGTCCTGGCCCGTGAAGACGATGTCGATGGGGTGATCCGCCCGTATCGTTGTGGTGACATCCAGATCGAACGAACTGATGTATTCGAAACGCCAGTTCCCAGTCCCGGTTTCATCATCACCAAGATCTTCACCGCCGTAGGTGCTGCCGTCCCAGGACGGGAACCGCCATCCCCCATAATTGATACGCCATGTCGTGCCACGGGCACTCATAGAACCATCAATTTCGCGTTCGTAATCAGCCCCGTTGTAACCGGAGATAAAGCGGGACTGGGTGGTCCAGGGGTTGTCCTCCTGGCCCGAAGGCATATCCCATTGCCAGCGTGTTGCACCGATCGTGTTCCATCCCGGGCAGCTGTCATCTCCGCAGTCGCTGACCATGCCGGTGCGCACATCCCGGCTTGCGGTGGCCGAACGGGTCCACTGGTAGGCGATGCCAGCCTGCGGATTGAATCGTTCGGTACGTGTCATACCCGAGCGGATCCGCGACGCACCGGTGGTATCCGGATTCAGGTGTTCGCCGTTGCGGCGATATACGCGCATTCCATCAATGGGATTATGCAGATACCAGACCGTCTCATCCTTGGCGGTATCATAGATCTGGACACGCCCGTCCTGGTTATTGCCCAAATCCAGACCCTCAAGCGCCACCGCCAACGAGGTCTCGTTCTGGATATCCAGATTCGCGTAGCCGCTGGAAGCCTCGATGCTGCCATGACCGCTCGTATTGGCCATGGTCCCGCGAATCAGGACCTGGCCGGGACCGCCCAGAGCAACGTCTTCCAGGATGATGCGGTCGGCGTCCTCGTCGAGACGCAACATCAGGGGGCCGACATTGTACGTCCCGTCACCTGAGCGCATGTCGTCAACAATGCCGTCGGTGATGTTCACCGTGAAGTCGTGTTCGCGCCCGGCACGCACCACGCCGTTGACGTTAAAGACCTGCGCATCAACGAACACCGACGTCCCGCGCAGGTTTTCCTCCCGCGTTCGCGGTGCGCTGCTCGGCCCATAGTCATTCCGGCTTCCGGTTTCCTCAAGGTGAGCAACCCAATTCAGATAGGGGAACCAGAACTCCTGGCTCATATCCTGGTTGCCGCTGTGGTTACGCCAGGGATCGAGCTTCACCTGGCCCTCAACCGGGGAATCCGGTGCGCTGTCCAGCGGGTACTCGTTACCAAGTTCGAGTGGAGCGATGGTGTTGTTGGGACTGCGTCCATAGTCCGCGTGGTTGAACGACTGCCCATTGACCAACCAGTCGGAGAAGACCCGGGAAAGCGCCCAAAGCTCTAAGTCGCTCGCCCCTGCGGGATAGCTTCTCCCCGTATCGGAAAGGAATTGATCGAAGTAGGCGGCAAAGGTCGCCAGCGTGACAGCATCACGCGTGGGACGGCCGTTTCTGTCAGAGAGACCGTCGAAGAAAGCCCAGTCATTCCAACCACGCTCCTCCGGGGCACCGGCTACGCTGTAATCGCTGGTAAACCCAATGGACACCGGAGCCCGTGGCGCGATCACCTGAATGTCGCTGGCCGTGACCTGGCTTCCGATGTGGATGGCACCGTATTCGTTCTCGACGAGAGCCGTGCCGCGCCGGTTAGCGATATCGCCCTGTACGAGAACCGCCGGCGCCTCCCCATCCCTGACACGCCCGGTGTTCTGAATACTGACTGCGGCGGCGCGCTCCGCGTTGGACGTCTGTGTCGCGATGCCGGAGGCACCCAGGTCCGCTCCGCCGCGAACCGTGATACGCCCGCCGTCACCGTCCACGGGGATCAGGATCTGATCCAGCACGGGCGTCACGTTCGTGCTGTTCTGAATGCTCACCTTCGGCCCGCCATACGCGTTGAGCGCGCCGGTGCCAGTGACATCGGACGCACGCAGCCGCACATCACCACCGGAGGCGAACACCGGATGGAGGAAAATGACACCCTGAGCAGAATTCGGCAGGGAGTCGCGGATGCTTTCCAGGGCTGAGACGGTGACCGGGAGATCATCATCTTCCGCCTGGCGGATCAGATCGTCGAGGATGTCCCGCGCGTCGGCATCCAGGTCAAGGTCGTAGCCCCAGGTTGTTCCATCACCGGCCACCACCTGAACATTTCCACCCTGCTCTTCGATGGTCAGAACCTGTTCACGGTATATCCCCGCCTCCACATCGGCGTCGATCACCAAGGCGTTGGACTGATCCGCCGAAACCGTGCCGGAGACTTTCTCTACGCTGAGCAGGTCGGTGAACGGGTTGCGTGCCTTGCCCTCCGCCAGAATGCTGGACTCTCCAAGCTCGGCCTCGATGAGCACATTGCGCCCGGCTCGCACTGTGGAGCCATTACCCAGGGTGACGTTGTAATCCCTGTTGGCGGTCACGACAGCATCCGCATCGGTATCGATGGGAACGGCGTTGCCGTTATAGACCAGCGGCCGGGCGATCAATGTGGTGAGTTCGGTGAACGCATCCGGCGCCCGACGGCCAGCCGCAATCTCGATGTTGCCGTCCGCATGGAGGTCCGTGTTGTTGCCGACGGTGATGTCCTGGACCATATCCACGCCCAGTTCCGCGCGGCCCGCCGCCGCCGCGATGCCGCCATAGGCGTTGACCCGGGGATCGGAGTACACCGACGTCCAGCCATGGGTGAAGATGGCCAGCCGGCTATCGCTGGTCAGGGATGCGCCGACCCCCACATCGACCGAATTGTCGAGATCCAGGTTGATCTCGGATTCAGCCCGGGCACCGCTCGTCGCACCACCGGTCTCAAGCAGCGGCTGATCGTGGATCTCGGTGCGGCTCACCGCGAAGAGGGTGAAATCACCGCTACGGTCCAGATAATCACCGACCGATTCCAGCAGCACGCCATCACCCACCAACGACTGCGTGTCCTGACGCACATTGGTACCACTGAAGGCCGCTGCCCCGGCCGCGATTCCGCCCGCACCGGCGTCGATACTGTTGCCGTCAGTTTCCTTGAACACCTCGCTGTAGGCGGTGACACGGACGCCCCGACCAAGAATTTCCGCTCCGTCCTCAACCCGAGCCGTGGTGGTCGCGTCCACATTGTTTACCGCCCAGGCGCCGCTGGCGCCAACCAGACCGGCCGCGAGGCTGTCGGACTTGGTGCCGAAGCGCTGGGTGAGTTCCGCATCCACCCGCACGGCGCGCGTGGGCCAGTCGATGCTCACGTCACGGCCGACCGAGGCATCGGTCTCCACCTGAAGCTGCACGCCCGAATAGGCGGCCGCACCAGCCACGCCACCGCCGCTGCCGGCGGTGGTCTCGGCCTGGAAGTTCAGATCCGTGTTGGCCTGCACCTCCAGATGGTCGCCGCTGATGTTGCCATTGCGGCGCGCGATATCGGCCCCATCCCCGATCCGGGCCTGGGTGACGATCGCGCCGTTCAGATCGCTGAGCTCGATGTCGTTGTCATCGATGTCCGGCGTCTCGCCGGCATGGGACAGCACCTGCGCCACCGCACCACCAGCGGCGACCACGCCGCCGACGGTGACACCGAAGGCCTGGGCGTAGGGGTTCACCTCGTGATCGGCGGCAACCCGCAATCCATCGGTGCGGATCACGGCGTCGTCATCGATGGTGGCACGCACATCACCAGCGACCAGGCTGCGGGCCACGGCAGCATTGGCTGCATAGAGCAGGCTGCCGGCCACCGAATAGGCATCCGCCTCGGCCGTGCGGCTGTACCCGGCGAGTGCGCCGAAATCCGCATCCACATGCAGGCGCCGGGACGTGATATCCGCGCCTTCGCCCACCCGGGCGGTGATGTCGTGCTCGGAGCGAGTCTCGGAGTAGGCCGCACCCACAGCGACCCCCGTGGAGAGGGCCATGCCGCCGGTAAAGGAACGCAGATAGCTGCGGCCCTCGGCAAGCAGGTTGACGTTCCGGGAGCCGGCGTCGATACGCGCGCCATCGTTGATCCAGGCACGCACGGTGGTGGATTCGCGTGCCGTGGCCGCAGCCCCGCTGGCCGCGGCGCCGAAGCCAACGGCAAGTGCCGCGCCATGGGCGCGCACACGCCCTTCGGTCAGCGCCCGGACATCCACACCGCCACCGTCAATCACCGGCGCGGAGGCGGCCGTGCTGCCGATCAGCGCCTCCACCGTGGATGTGCGCTCGGCGCTGGCCACAAAACCGGCGGCGGCAAGGGCGCCGATGGCCACGCCGGGGGCGTAGGCGTCCAGCGTGGTCTTGTCCGCGGCTTCCACATTGAGACCGCCGTTGCCGGTTTCCACATCGCCGTCAACCACGGCACGGACCTGGCTGTCGATACGGCCTTCAGCCCAACCCCCGGCCAGGCCCACCAGGCCCGCACCGGCTGCGCCGGAGAGAATCCACAGTGCCGGGTCGCCGCCCAGGTCTTCCTGCGCGGCGCGCACGTTCACGCTGTTGCGGCCATGGACGATTGAGTTGCCGTCGATCCGGGCTTCCACGTCGTTGAACAGCAGGCTCACGCCCACCGCACCGCCGATACCGGCGCCGACACCCAGGCCAATGCCGCCGGCGAAGCTGCGGGTGCGGATCTGCTCGTTGGCGTCCACGGTGACGTTCTGCGCGGTGACATCGCTGTTGTCGATGCGGGCCACGGTGGAGTGCCCGCGGTCAGGCGCACTGGAACCCAGCGCGAGATCCGGCCGGTTTCCATTGTTGATGCGGTCCCCGTCGACACCATCGGCGGAACTCAGGATTTCGTCGGAATCCCCTTCCAGGGAATCAAGCGGGTCGGCATCGACGATCTCCTCGATCCAGCTCATGGTGCCGTCATCGTCGTCATCCAGTTCCGCCGAGGCGCCCTCCAGCGAAGCCGGATCGGCTATCCCAAACAGAATCAGGCTTGCCGCACCGCCGATGCCGGCACCGCCGAAGCCGCCGCCGATGGTGAACACATCCAGGCGGCTGTCGCGGTGTCCTTCCACATCCACATCGCCGCGGGCGTCCACCCGGCTGTCTTCGATGGCCGCGTCCACCTGGCCGGAGGCGATCAGGACGTTGGCCCCGGCACCGATACCCGCGCTGGCAAGCGAGACATCGAAGCCGAGCCCACCCCCCTGGCTGGCGAGATCAAAGGATTCGTTGGCGTTGACGCGGACATTGTCGGGTCGATTGTCGGTGCCAACGCCCAGATCAGCGTTGAACAGCCGCGCCTGCGTCGCCGACTGGGAGACCACCACTGACGCCGCGCCGGCCACCGCCGTGGCACCGACCCCGGCGCCAATGGCCAGGCTGCGGGCGGTCACGCCGGTGGTGGCGTCGATGTCCACGTCACCGCGGATGTCCAGTTGGGCACGCCCTTCGGAGGCGCTGCCGCCCACCTCGGCCACGGTCACGCCGTCCAGCATGGTGACGGCCGCGCCGCCACCACCGCCGCCGCCGAAGAAGAAGCCGCTGGTGAACTGGCCGACCAGGGCACGGGAGGTGGCATGGACGTTCAGGTCATCGGCGCTGACGTCGGTATCCACCACCGAAGCCCGCGTCAGCCCGGAAAGATGGTTGACGGAACCGGCGGCGCTGCCGCCCAGGCCGATGGCGGTACCCACCACCGCACCTGCCACGGTGCGGCTGGCCTCGGCATCCACATTCACATTGCCCTGCGCGTTCAGGCTCGCGTTGCGCGCCTCGGCAATGGTTTCCTGGCCCACCACATCGGTGCTGGCGGCGCCCGCCGCGGCACCCGCACCGCCGGCCAGCGCGAAGGCCAGGGTGGCGTTGCGGCTTTCGCTGAGGGCGTTGATGGTCACGTCCTGGTGGTCGGAGGCAGCATCCATTTCACGGGCGTTGATGGTCGCCCCATCAACAACGGCCCGTGTGGCGCCATCCAGCACATGGACGTTGGCCAGCCCGGCCACACCCACCAAGGCGGCACCGGCGGTGACCTGCATGGAGGTGGCGGAACGCCGGTTGGCGGCGTTCACGGCGACGCCCTGAACCTCGGTGGTGTTGCGCTCCGGATCCACAGCGACGAACTGCTCCGCGTTCTCCCAGAGCTCGCTGGCATCCGGCGCATCGGTGTCGGAATCCACCGGGTCCGGCGATTCCTGGGCGCTGTCGTCGTAATCGTCCTCGGTGCTTTCGTGGTCCTCGCTGATCCCGCTGGTATCGGGATCGTCCGGCAGCTCACCCTCGACCTCGTCGTAGATGCCGCCAGCACTGGGGCTTGCGTCGGCGATCAGAATCTCGATGGTGCTGTACGGATCCAGCGCCAGGGCATCCACCTGTGTGCTACTGCCGTCGATCAGCGCTTCGGTCTCGCCTTCCACGACCGTGACCACGGCGGAACCGCCCACGCCGGCACCCTTGCCGGCAATGCCCACCGCCCCGGCAAGGCTCCAGACCCGCTCGGTGCTGTCCGCAAGCACGCCCACATTGTTCTGGGCCAGGACGTCAGCCCCGTCACCAATGCGCGAACGCACGTCGTTGCCCATGACGTTCACCGCCAGGGAACCGGCCACGCCGGCGAACGCACCACCAGCACCGCCCACGGCGATGGTCTCGATCACACCATCGGAACCGGAACGCACCACCAGGTTGCCGACCCGGAGCTGGCCGCCGAGCACTTCGGCAGCAACATCCGCGCCCAGGTGGTTGATGGCGGTGGCGCCGCCCACACCGGCCTTGCCGGCGCCGGCGATCTGACCGGAGGCGGACAGGATGCTGCCGGCACTGAATGCCTGCACCCATACATCGGTGTCCTCCGAATCTGGCAGTTCCACATCGTTCAGTGTCGCGTGGACGCGGGTTTCCAGCGTGTTGACGGAGGCGGAGCCGGACACAGCCGCCGTTCCGGCCGCACCACCGGCCATGGATAGCGCGCGAATACGGCCATCCATGGCGGCGGAGACGGAAATCCGGTCGGAGACATCCAGGTTCAGCGTGTTGCTTCCGTCCCCCAGGGTGGTCTGGATGTTGCCGGCCAACTGGTTGAAGCCGAAGGCACCGCCCACGCCGGCCTTGCCGCCGCCGGCAACACCGCCGGTGAGCGCCCAGATATCCGAGGCCTCGCTGGGGTCGCCGCCCACACGGTGGTCCGCAGCGCGCACATACAACCGCTCGGCGGTGAGATCCGCCTCACCGACAACCGCCGCGGAAACCGTGGGCACCACACGGTTGATGTTCACGGCACCGGCAATGCCGGCCTTGTTGCCGGCCGCACCACTGGCGCCCAGCGCATAGATCGTCGGGGTGAAGCGGGCTTCGATATCCAGGCTGTTGTCCGCCTGGATGGTGGCGTTATCAACGCGCACGCCCACATCGGTCTGGTTGTTCCAGTCGGACAGATCGCCGCTGTTGTCCTCGCCGATCTGGTTATAGGCCACGGCCAGGCCAACCCCGGCCCCGCCCTTGGAGAAGGACATATTGCCCGCGGCGGCGTCGATGCGCCCGGTGCGGGCGGCATCCAGCACCACGTCGCCCGCCTCGATCAGCGTCTCGCTGCCGAGAATCTCGGCCTGGGTGCTGCCGGTGATGGCATTGGCGGTCACAGAGCCCATGCCGGCGAATTTGCCCACGGACACGCCCGCGCCGACGGCCACGCCCAGCGTGCGCGCATCGGACTCGGCGGAGACGGTGACCGTGTCGTCCGTGCGGACGGTGGCGTCCTCGATCACCGCGTGTTCGACCGTGTCGATCCAGGAACCGGCGAAAGAGAGCCCCGCGGCACTGCCCTTGCCGGCGGCCAGGCTGCCGGCGATGGTGATGGCGGCGGTGCCGTCCGGCATGCCGCCCATGCTGATTTCGTCACCTATGGAACCGGCACCGCCGGCGTTGCTGCGCTCATCGAAGATCACGTCATCCGGATCTTCGTCCTCGCTGAGGTCGTGGCGCAGGTCTTCATCGGTGGGATCACGGGGATCGAGATCGGCATCGAAATCCACCAGATCATTGCCGGAGCCATCCGCGCCCAGCAGGGCGTCGAGCCGCGCATCCTCTCCGCTGCCGGCGGCACGCACAACCACATCGTCACCCGCGGTGAGCACGGCCCCGTCACCCACGCGTGCCTCCGTGGTGCCACCGACGCGGGTGAGCGCGGCGGAACCGGCCAGTGCCAGGCCGCTGCCGTCGGTGGCAAACGCCCCCATGACGGCGGCAGACAGAATGCGGTTCTGGCGCAGGCCCAGCACATCAATCCGCTCGGCGGTGATATCACCGCCCTCGATGGCCGCTCGCACGTCGTTCTCGATACCGGCATAGGTGACAGCCGCGCCAACCCCCGCCCGGCCGCCGATCGCCAGCGCGCCACCGCCGGTGGCAATGCGGCTGCGGTCGTAGCCCACCACGCGCACATCGCCGGCCGCATCAACGGTGGAATCCACCAGCGCGGCTTCCACCGTATTGCTGGTGACGGAAATGGAGCCAGAGCCCACGGCGGACATGGAATCCTCGCCCATGGCGCCGGCCAACCCCAGGCCGATGGAGATGAGGTCGCCGGAGGACGCAGCCTCCACGGACAGGTCGTTCACGTTAAGCGTGCTGTCACGCACCTCGGCCGTGGTGTCATTCTGCAGCACATTGATGGCCACCGAGGCGGCAATCGCGGCGGTGAACTTGTCGTCGCTGGAGCCCTTGGTGAGCGCCGCCGCACCACCCAGGCTGAACATGCCGGCTTCGTTGCGGGCCCGCACCGTCACTTCCGGCTGTTCCTCGGCGGGAACGGGATCCTCTTCCGGGCCGGCCGGCTCATCACCGTCGTCCAGACGCGCGATGTCCGCGTTTTCCACGTAGGCGTGGACATCCATATCACCCAGCGTGATGGCGGCCGAACCCGCCACGGACAGGCCAATGCTGTTGTTCTTGCTGGAACTGCTGCCCGAACCGCCGGAACCGCTCGTGGTGCTTGCCGTGCTCGTGCCACCGGTTCCGCCGCCGGCCGTGAACAGATCGGCGGCCTCTTCGCCATTGCCCGGTTCAGGCTCGTCTGCGGTATCTTCCGGGTCTGTGCTGACCGAATCCTCGTCGATCTCGGACTGATTGTCCTCGCGCGCCTGCTCCTGCTCGCGGCGCGCCTGATCCAGCGCGCCCTCGTCAGCGGCATTGGATAGTTCACCGGAAGCTGAACTCTCGGAGTTCTCGGTGGAATTGCTGACCCGGTCCGTCAGACGGCCGCCGACGGTGTCGCTGCCACCGGCCTTGGTTTTTCCGCCCTTCTTTTTCTTGTCGTCACCACTCCGGGTGAGCGCACCGGCCACCGCAGCGGTGAGCGCCGCCCCCTGCACCTGGGCATCCACCAGCACATCGCCGCTGACGCGGATTTCACCCGCCGGCGCATCGCCGGCCGAGTCGTGGTCGGGGTCGTCGGCGGTGTTGTCACCGATGTAGGCCTCGGTGACCGACACCAGCTCGTTGACGGCCACGGCGATGCCCACGCCGGCGTTCTTGGACATGGCGAAGGCGCCGGCCCCGGAGCCGATGTGGATGGCGTGGTCCGCCTCGATGTTCAGGTCGCCGGTGTGCACCACGGCGCGGTCGCTGAGCGAGGCACGGGCGCCGCCACTCAGGCGCGTGATGGCGACGATGCCATTACCGGCAAGGCCCTTGCCCTTGCCGCTGGAGGGGGCCAGGGAAAGCACCTGATCCAGGCGTTCGGCCTGGACATTCACATCGCCTTCCAGCGCCTCGATCCGGGCGCCTTCCGCAATGCCGGCCACAGCCTCGCCGTTCCGGTGCACGTAGCTGACAGCCCCGCCCACGGCGCCCTTGGCCTTCTCGGCATCGATACCGAACAGCCCGTCCACGTTGCCGGCCAGATCAATGCTGCGGCCACGGCCGTCAGCCAGCACATCCACATCACCCTCGCGGGCGGTCACCTCGGCATCACGCCCAATCCAAGCCGTGGCGGTGGCGTTGTGCAGCGCCACGTTCACCGCACCGGCAGCAGCCAGATTGTTGCCATCCCCTTTGGCGCCGGCGGTGGCGCTGGCGTAGCTGCTGAAGAAGTTGTCGTAGATCTCCTTGGCGGCGTCGTAGAACGCCTGCAGATCGTCACCGGCGTTCTGGAGGACCTCACCCAGTTCAGACAGATCCTGGATTTCGTCCAGATTGCTGAAGGAGCTGTCCGCCAGCAGTTCGTCGATGTTGGACAGTTCGGAGAGATGTTCCTTGAGCTTGTCGAGAATCTTGGTGAACAGCTCGTCGAGCTCGTCGATGGACTCGGGAAAGTCGAAGCGCAGATTGATGTCGCTGCCGGCCTTGATCTCGACGGCATCGGCGGTGATGACCGCGCCCTCGCCCACCACGGCCTCGGCCTCGTGGCTGTAGCTGCCGAAGGCGACGGCCGCACTGATGCCGCCACCGAAGGAGTCGTCCTTGCCGATCTTGGTCTTGCCGCTGGCCGTGGCATGGTTCTTCAGGCCTTCATCCTCGACCCGGGCGTTGACGTTCACATCCCCGCCGGCGGTGATCTCCGCACCGTCACCAATGCGCGCCGACGCACGGTGATCGGAGACCGCGACAGAGGCTGCTGCGGCAGCGGAGATATCGAAGCCTAGCTTGTCACTGCTGCCGGAACTGCCAGAGCCACTGGAACCTGTGGAGGTGGTCATCACGGCAGGGGCGGCGTTGTCGTCCTCGCCCACGAGATCGATGGCACTTTCAAGGTCGCCGGAGAGCCCCTGGTACAGCGCGTCCAGAAACGCGATCGCACCGGTGATCTCGTCGATGGGACTTTCCAGCTCGTCCTCACCCTCGTCCGTGCTGCTGGTGGTGGTTGCCGTTGTCGTGGAGCCACCGGTAGAGCCGCCGCTGCCCCCGCTTCCGTCACTACTGCGCTGCTGCGTCTTGGTCTGGGAACTCAGGCTGTGGTCACTGAGCGTATTCGTGGCCTCGACCGTGATATCGCCATCCGCCTGGACGGTTCCATCAAGCAGCGCGGAAGCAGAGGTTTCACCAAACAGAATGCTCGCGGCCACCCCGGGCGAGAAGTCGCCTTTTGCCTCGGACTCGGTCTCGATCTCAATGCTGTTCTCATGGCTGGCGGAGACATCCAGATCACCCTGCAACGAGGTGCCGTTGTCCGCCAGTGTCACATCGGCGCGTGTTTCCAGGCCGTCCAGGTGACCGACCGCAATGGCCGAGCCCATGCTGAACTTCTTGCCATCGCCCTTGGCATTGACCTCGAGGTCCAGCGTGTTCTCAGATTCCGCAGAGACGGTAGTGTCGCCGTCCACATTCAGCACGGCACGGTCGATGGTCACCGATGTCTCGCCGGAGAGGGCGCCATAGGCGACACCGAAACCACCCATGTCGTCTTCCGGGTCCAGCTCGGCTTCCACCTCGCGTTCCGCACTGGCCTCCACGGTCAGATCACCGGCGGCGGTGACCTCGGCTGTCTCGCTGATCTCCACGGTGCTGTCGCCGGCAGCCCGCAGCACGGCCACCTCGAACTCGGGCAGATCATCCAGCAGCCCGGAGTCGTTATCGTTGTCGGAATCGCCTTTCAGGAAGCCGAACACACCGTCGGAATCCTGCACCTGGTCCAGGATGCCTTCCTGCGGTTCCGCATTGAGGACCAGATGGCTGCCCAGGGTGACGTCGGCGCCGGTCAGCTCGCCATGGATGGCAACACCGGCATCAGCCTCCGCCGAGGCCACATCCTTGACCACGTTGACGCCATAGATGCGCAGATCACCGTCGGTGCCGGAATCCACGCGCGCGCCCTCAGCCACGGTGGCCGAGCCGTGAGCCGTGACCAGCACGCCGCCGCCACCGCTCAACATTTCGCCGGAGATATCCACGTCGCCACCGGAGATCACCAGGCTGTCGCCGTCGGCCACCAGGTTGTCCCCGTCCTGCAGGCCGTCCACATTGACCACGGAGGAGAAGGTATCGGAATCCAGTTCATCAATGCTGGTGACTTCGATGCGGCCGTTCACTGTGGTGGCCACCGTGTCACCGCCCAGCAGATGCACACCCCCTTCCTGGGCCTCGATCTCGCCGTCGATGGTGAACTCGGCGCCATCATGCTGCGGCGCCCGACCGGAGAGCAGCGTCTCCACCCGGTCATCGGTGAGTTCGCCCAACATTTCGTCAATGAACTGCTGGGTGGGTGCGGTGGCGGTCAGCGCGCCGGTGACTATGCTGCCTGACTCGCCCACCACCAGGCCGCCGGGGGCGGCAAAAACCAGATGCCCACCCACCTGATCGTTGTGGAGCAGACTCTGCAGCATGCCGCGCACCACCACGGCGTCCTGCCGCACCAGGTTAACCAGCGTATCGGTGTTACTGGGCAGACGCAGGTCGGCACGGTCACCTTCAGCGAGCACGAAGCGCTCGAAGGCATTGAATGCCTTACTGCCGCGCACCTGATTGCTGTCGATGGTGAACTGGTTGCCGGAACGGTCGACGTCCGTCCAGTTGTTGCCGCCGTAGGATTCGATATCCGACGCCATGGCCCCCGACGGGACCGTTGCCCCCATCGCGGCCAGAACCGCCAGCTGCAATGCATTGGGACGAACCATGGATTGTGAATTGCCCACCAGACGCTGCTGCTTGCTGCTCATTCTTGGTTGTTCTCCCTGACGGCGTCGCGCGCAGCGACACCCCTCCGACTGATCCTTGGCCGGGCGGAACCTTGGTCGGAAGAAAGTGGAATACTACGACCCGCCCTACTGCCGCCAAACGGCGACAGCGTCCAAGTGTCCACAAAAGCTGTCACCGACTGAACACCCTTCAGCGAATCAGGGACGCAGAGGCAAACAATCAGGCACAACGCAGGACGCACAGGCAAATGACCCGCAAAACAGGCCTTTATGCGATGCCACCTCACCCCTTACCGGGGATTTCCCAGGGTGAGCTGACGGATCCATTGCGTGAGTGGCGGCTCCTCGGCAGCTGCCACTACGGGGGCACCCTCCGCCGCACGCTGCCGCACCTCGCTGGGGGAGACTTCGAAGGCGGCACGAAACCGTCGTGTGAAGTGCGCCTGGTTCGGAAAGCCGTAAGCCTGAGCCAACTCGCCGATACTGCGCTGCTCGGCGGGGTCTTCCAGGCATGCGCGCACACGCAGCAGGCGACGGCGCTGAATGCAGCGGGCCACGCCACCCTCGGACTCCAACAGACGGTACAAGCGGGACCGCGACACCCCCATGGTTTTGCAGATGGTCTCCACCCCCAGTTCCGGTGAGCCGAGACTGCGGTCAATGTGGCGCTTGATCCGATCCCGCATCACCGCGTCCAACTGCGGCTCCACGCGTGCCTGGGCATCAAGATCCGGCATGGCACAGGCAAGTATCATGTCCCGGGTGATGCGCGAGATTTCGGGCGCTTCCCCCTGGGTCAGGGATGGCAGGCGACGGACCAAAGCGGAGAGGTAATCGGTGAGGAAGTTGCTACGGGCGGGGTCCAGAGGCACGCCATGGGCCCCATTGAGGAATTCCGGGCGGTGGGCGAAGGCATCGCGGGGGAGCAATACGCTGATAATGCCCGCACCGAAGGAGTAGGTTTCCAGCGGCCGCGCCAAATCGATGATGGAGACATCGCCCGGGGTCACCCGCTTGTCCTCCTCGCCAAGGCGACCGACATAACCGCCGGTCTGGTGTGCCTGAACGAGAATGTGATCCACGCGATCTGGTGTGCGGGCGTTGCGGAAGCGTTGCGGGCCGGTGGTGGTGGCACCTATGAGGATGTCACCTAGATGGTAGGCCTCCGTCCTGGCGCGGAACACGCCGGGTTGCGCGGCGCGCCATGGCGTGACATCAAAAACAGGGGAGATGCTCTGACGCCAGGCGTCGAAGCCATCCGGTTCATCCACGAAGCGACTGTCGAAGACCGTGTGCGGTATCTTTCGCGTTCCCATTGACTGGCTCTCAGCATCCTGCTCGGACCACCCGAGTTCGACACTTTTTCGGCAAAACCGGCCATTTTGAGATCCTTGCTCTAGCAACCATGCGGGTTTCAGGCCGATTTTCCGAAAATCCATGTGCTGGCACGTTGTCGCCATAGAATCTGTTGATTGACATGACTTGGCTCTGTTATATAGTGCTGGCATGTATATCAAGGTCACACGCTCCGGTCCGCGCCGCTATGTCCAACTCGTGGAATCCTACCGCGATGACACCGGCCGCACCCGACAGCGCATGGTTGCCAACCTGGGCCGGCTGGAAAAGCTCGGTGATCATCTCGAGTCGGTGGTCACCGGATTACTCCGCGCCACCGGTCGGGAGGAACGCCCGCAACCGATGGACGAGCCGATGGAGCCTGCCGTGGCGTTTGATCCAGCGCGCGCCATTGGCGACGTCTGGGCGCTGACCGAACTCTGGCACGAACTGGGGTTTGATTCCCTGCGCAAGGTCTTCCGCCGCGGCCAGCAACGCCTGGATATCGAGGCGCTGCTGCGGATCATGGTGTTCAACCGTCTGTGCGATCCGGAGTCCAAGCTCGGCGTCCTGCGCTGGCTGGAGACGGTAAGCCTGCCGAACATGGAGCTGGAGTCGGTCGAGCACCACCATTTGCTTCGGGCCATGGATGCGCTGATCGCGCATCAAGCGGAGGTCGATGGCGTGATTGCCGGACTGCTGCGCCCGCTGGTGGATCAAGAACTGTCTGTCGTGTTCTACGACATGACCACCATCCGGGCGGCTGGGCTGTCCCAGCAGGCGGATGATCTGCGCCAGTTTGGGATGGCCAAGGAGGGGCTGATCAAGCGCCAGGTCATGCTCGGCGTGGTCCAGACCGCCGACGGCCTGCCCATCTACCATGACGTGTTCACCGGTAACACCGCTGAGGTGACCACGCTCAGGCCCACGCTGGAGAAAGTCCTGGCGCGCTTTCCGATCAAGCGCGTCATCGTGGTCGCCGACCGCGGGCTGCTGTCGACGGACAACCTGGAGGAGCTCTCCACCATGCGCCTGCCCGGCGGCGCACCGCTGGAGTTCATCCTGGCGGTCCCGGGACGGCGCTATGGCGACTTTGCGGAGCTGCTCCCCCCCTTCCAGGCCGCGCACTGCACGGACGCCACGGAGGAGGTCATCGGCGAGACGCGCTGGAAGGGCCTGCGCCTGGTGATCGCGCATGATCCGGTGGCGGCGGCCGAGAAGACGCAGCAGCGTGATGCGCGCATCAAAGACCTCGAAGCGCAGGCGCGGGCCTGGACCGGAAAACTGGATGCGCAGGATGAGGGCAAGGCCGACCGCGGCCGCACGCTCTCCGATGGTGGTGCCCGCGCCCGGTTCTACCGCGCGGTCAGTGAAGCGCATCTGGCAAAGATCATCCGGGTGGATCTGAAAAGCGAACTGTTCACCTACGACATCGATGAGAAAGCGCTGCGCCACGCGCGGTTGATGGACGGCAAGCTGCTGCTAGTGACCAACACCCCCGACCTGACGCCCACCGAGATCGTCGCGCGCTACAAGGCGCTGGCGGACATCGAGCGGGGATTTCGCGTGCTCAAATCCGAGATCGAGATCGGCCCGGTCTACCACCGCCTCCCCGACCGGATCCGGGCCCATGCCGCCATCTGTTTTATCGCGTTGATCCTCCACCGCGTCATGCGGCAACGCCTGAAGGCGGGTGGCACTGGGCTGTCGCCGGAGCGGGCGCTTTCGCAACTGCGCCGCGTGCAGCATCACCGCGTGCACCTGGACCAGAAAGCGGTCACTGGCATCTCAACGCTCAGCCAGGAACACAAGGACATTCTCGCGTCCCTGAAGGACGGGAAGCCGACCGAAAAAGGGCAACTTTCGCTGTTGTAGTGGCATTTTTTGAATGCCCAC
>SLCE01000046.1 GCA_007125985.1 Ectothiorhodospiraceae bacterium
ACATGGGGGGAATCTGCTGAATGGCGCCGCGCAGCGGCTGCAGCGCAGCCTCGATCTGTCCCGGGCTCAGTTCCGGTACGGCCTGCTCCTGGATCACTACGCCGTCCGCATCACCGGTATCCGTCACCTGCCCGAGCCGCAGCCGTACCCGATACTGCTTGTCCGCATCCAACAGGAAGCCGGAGATCTTGGTGGCCTCACCAAAACAGATGGGCAGCAGACCGGTGGCCAATGGATCCAGGCTCCCGGTGTGCCCGGCTTTACGCGCGCGGTACAGCCATTTGACCTTCTGCAGTGCGCGGTTTGATGTCATGCTCCCCGGCTTGTCCAACAACAGGATGCCGTGGACGGAGCGGCGATTCCGCTTCTGTTTCAACTTGCCAACCTTCAACGTGTTCAGTCGTCGTCGCGCGGCGTTTTGCCGCTCCGTTCGTCCGCCATGACCCGGTCGATCAGGCTGGTCAGATGGGCGCCGCGGTCAAAGGAGGGATCATGCAGAAACTGCAGCTGGGGCACCTGGCGCAGCACCATTCGGCGTCTCAACTCGCGGCGCAGAAAGCCCGCGGCGCCGTTCAGCGCATCCGCCGCCACCTGGCTTTGCTCCGCACTGGCACCCAGCACGGTCATGTACACACGCGCGTGCGCCATGTCCTTGGAGACTTCGACGCCGGACACCGTCACCGAACCGGACACCCGCGGATCACGCACTTCGTCGCGGATCAATTCGGCCAGTTCCTTCTGGATCTGGTCCCCCACCCGCCGGGTGCGTGGTGTCTGCTTGGCCATGGATAGCCCCTCGTTCTCGACCCGATAACAACACGGGCCCGACGGCAAACCGCCGGGCCCGTGTCCGAGGCTTCGCCTTACAGCTGGCGAGCCACTTCCACCCGTTCGTAGCATTCGATCTGGTCACCAACCTTGACGTCATTGTAGTTCTTCACCCCGATACCGCATTCGGTGCCGGAGCGCACTTCCTTGACGTCGTCCTTGAAGCGGCGCAGCGATTCCAGCTCGCCTTCGTAGATCACCACGTTGTCGCGCAACACGCGGATTGGGTTGTGGCGCTTGACCACCCCTTCCTCCACCAAGCAGCCGGCGACAGCCCCGAGCTTCGACGATTTGAACACGTCCCGCACGGCGGCCAGACCGATGATCTCCTCGCGCACTTCAGGCTCCAGCATACCGCTGATGGCCTGCTTCACCTGGTCGATGGCCTCGTAGATGATGCTGTAATAGTGCACATCTACTTCGGCTTCCTGGATCAGCTTCCGGGCCGCCGCGTCGGCACGCACGTTGAAGCCGATGACGATGGCGTTGGACGCCAGTGCCAGGTTGATGTCGGACTCATTGATACCGCCCACGCCGGCCTGGATCACATTGACCTTGACCTCGTCGTTGGACAGCTCGTTGAGCGACTGGGCAAGCGCTTCCGCCGAGCCCTGCACATCGGCCTTGAGCAGGATGTTGACCTGACCGAGCTCGTTCTCCTTGAGCTGACCGAACAGATCTTCCATCTTGGCAGCTTTTTGCTGCTGCAGGCGCTTGTCACGCTGACGTTCCTTGCGCAACTCCGAAACCTCCCGGGCCTTGCGCTCGTCGGGTACCACCATCATGTCGTCGCCGGCATTGGGCAGGCCCGACAGGCCGAGCACCACCACCGGAATGGACGGCCCCGCTTCCTGAACCTGCCGGCCGTTCTCATCGAGCATGGCCCGAACCCGGCCGTATTCCACACCGGAGAGAATCACATCGCCACGACGCAGCATGCCATTCTGGACCAGGATGGTGGCCACCGGACCACGCCCTTTGTCCAGGCTGGACTCCACCACCACGCCGGTGGCGGAGCAGTCGGCCACAGCCTGCAATTCCAGGAGTTCGGCCTGCAACAGGATGGCCTCCAGCAGTTCGTCGATGCCTTCGCCGGTTTTCGCCGAGACGTGCACGAACTGGTGCTCGCCGCCCCATTCCTCAGGAATCACTTCGAGCTGGGTAAGCTCCTGCTTCACCCGGTCCGGATCAGCTTCAGGTTTGTCGATCTTGTTCACGGCGATGACCAGAGGGACACCGGCCGCCTTGGCGTGCCGTACAGCTTCCTCTGTCTGGGGCATAACGCCATCGTCCGCAGCCACCACCAGCACAACCACGTCGGTGATTTTCGCACCACGTGCGCGCATGGCCGTGAAGGCCTGGTGCCCCGGGGTGTCGAGGAAGGTGACGGTGCCGCGATCGGTGTCCACATGGTAGGCACCGATATGCTGGGTGATGCCCCCGGCCTCGCTGGCAACCACCTTCGCCCGCCGGATATGGTCCAGCAACGAGGTCTTGCCGTGGTCCACATGGCCCATAATGGTGACCACCGGCGGACGCGCCATCTTTTCGCCTTCCGGCTCGGCCACGCTGGCGATCATCTCGTCTTCCAGTGCGGTTTCGCTGACAATCTTGGGCTTGTGACCCAGTTCCTCCACCAGAAGCACCGCCGTGTCCTGGTCGATGACCTGGTTGATGGTGGCCATGATGCCCTGCTTCATCATTTCCTTGATAAGCACGGCGGCCTTGACGCTCATGCGTTGGGCCAAGTCCCCCACGGTGATGGACTCCGGAACCTGAACCTCCCGCACCACCGGCGCCGTGGGTTTCTCGAAGCCCTGCTGAAGCTGCTTGCCGGCGCCTTTGTTGTCCTTGCGTTTGCGTTTCCCGCCACGAGGTGCAACCCGGAGTTCGTCACGACCGCCGGACTCCCGCGCCTTCTTGGCACGGCCAGCGCGACGACGCCCTTTGTCCTCGTCCTCGGCCGGCTTGGCGGTCTTGCCCTTGGGCTTTTCCTTGGAGCGGCGGCGCTGCTCTGCCTCGGCCTCTGCTTCCAGTGTGGCCGGATCGGCCACCGGCGGTTCTTCCTTCTCAGCGGCGGGCTCTGCTTCTGCAGGTTCCGCGGCTTTGGCTGCTGTCTGTTCCTCTGTGCTGGACACTGCCTGTGCGGGCTCTTCCGCGGCGGCCTCCGCCTCTGCATTCGCGACAGCGTTATCAGGGGCAACCTCTTGTGCGCCGCTGTCGGCACTGGCCTCGGGC
Source organism: Ectothiorhodospiraceae bacterium (assembly GCA_007125985.1). GTDB lineage: Bacteria > Pseudomonadota > Gammaproteobacteria > Nitrococcales > Aquisalimonadaceae > LSCE01. Next base: position 3,067 of record SLCE01000046.1, read on the forward strand.
CGGCTTTCGGCGGGACCCTGGGACGCCTGGTCGGTCACCGGTTCCTCAGCAGCAGACACCGCTTCCTGCGGTTCCACCCCAGGCTCCTCGGCCGGCTTCTTTGCGGCCTCCGCTTCGCGGGCTGCCTGCTCATCCTGGCGCTGGCGCTCAAGCTGCTCGGCTTCCTCGCGCTCCTTCTCGGCCTCGACCACGCTGCGCTTGACGTAAGTACGCTTCTTTCGCACTTCCACGTTCACGGTACGCGCCGGCGTGGCCGTGCCTCTGGCACCGCGGCCGCCACCGCTGCCGCCAAGCTTGATCTGGCTCACGCTCTTCCGGCGCAACGTGATCTTTGCCGGTTCGGCCGTATCGGCGCTTGCCTCGCCGCGGCCATGGGATTTGCGCAGGTAGGCCAGCAGCGTTGCCTTGTCCTCATCAGACAGGGCGGCATTGGCATCACGGATATCCACGCCCGCTTCCTGCAACTGGGTCAACAGGCGTTCAACCGGGGTTCCCACCGCTTCGGCAAACTGTTTGACTGTTACTTCCGACATCACTTCTCCCCGAATCCTGAATACTCAACGGCAACACCCCGATGGCATCACCCGTCCGGCCGAGTGGTTACACCCGGCGCCCGCTTCAGGACTCCTGCTGCTTGTCCTGCTCGGCAAACCACGGCTCACGCGCTTTCATGATCAGCGCGGCAGCCCGTTCGGCATCAATGCCCGTGGCATCCACCACATCGTCCACAGCCTGCTCTGCCAGGTCTTCCATGCTGATGACACCATTGGCTGCAAGCTTGTAAGCAAGATTCTCATCCATGCCCACCATGCCCAGCAAATCATCGGCTGGCTTGGTGTCACCCAGCTTCTCTTCGGTGGCGATCATCTGCGTCAACAGCGCATCCCGCGCCCGGGAACGCAGTTCCTCCACGATGTCCTCGTCGAACTCCTCGATCTCCAGCATCTCCGAGGCCGGCACGTAAGCCACCTCTTCCAAGGTCGAGAAGCCTTCCTGAACCAGAATCCCGGCCACTTCCTCATCGACACCCAGCGAGTCGATGAACATATTCATCACCCGCTCGGCTTCAGCCTGGTTTTTCGCCTCAGCCTCCTCGGAGGTCATGACGTTCAGCTCCCATCCGGTGAGTTCGCTGGCAAGCCGAACGTTCTGCCCGCCCCGACCGATGGCCTGGGAAAGCTGATCTTCCGCCACTGCGATATCCATGCTGTGGGAATCCTCATCCACAACGATCGACTCCACATCGGCGGGCGCCATGGCGTTGATCACGAACTGGGCCGGGTTGTCGTTCCACAGGATAATGTCGACGCGCTCCCCGGAGAGCTCGTTGGAGACGGCCTGCACCCGGGACCCCCGCATACCCACACAGGCGCCCACCGGATCGATCCGCGGATCGTTGGAGCGAACGGCGATCTTGGCCCGCATACCGGGGTCGCGCGCCGCACCGAGAATATCGATCAGTTCCTGTCCGACTTCCGGGACTTCCAACTTGAACAACTCGATGAGGAACTCCGGCGCGGTCCGGGACACTAGCAGCTGCGGGCCGCGGGCATCCGAGCGCACCTCTTTCAGGTAACCCCGCACACGGTCCATGGTGCGGAACGCTTCCCTTGGAATGGTTTCCTCACGGGGAATGATGGCCTCGGCGTTGTTGCCCAGATCCAGGATCAAACCACCCCGGTCCACCTTTTTCACGGTCCCGGTGACCAGTTCACCCACGCGGCCCTGATAAGCGGCGACAACCTTGGCACGCTCCGCCTCACGGACTTTCTGCACGATGACCTGTTTGGCGGTCTGGGCGGCGATCCGTCCAAAGGCTACCGATTCCATCGGTTCCTCGATCACATCACCAACCTGGATTTCCGGCCGCTCCTTCCGCGCCTCGGAAACCGGAATTTCCTGATCGGGAAACTCGATCTCAGCGTCGTCTTCCACCACATGCCAACGGCGGAAGGTTTCATATTCGCCGGTCCGGCGGTCCACCGAGACGCGCACGTCGATCTCGCCGGGCGACCGTTTCTTGGTGGCGGACGCCAGCGCAGCCTCGATGGCTTCGACAATCACTTCCTGATCGACGCCTTTCTCATTGGAAATGGCCTCGACGACCAGCAGGACCTCTTTGCTCATGCTTGCTACTCCGTTCCCGGCACGCCATGTACCGCCGGGTTGACTGTTCAGATATCCGGAATCAGATTCGCCCGATCGACCAGTTCCAGCGGGACCGCGTACTCCACATCGTCTTCCAGCAGCAGAATGCGACCGTCGCTGAAACCCAACAGTTCCCCGCGCAGCTTGCGCCGCCCCTCCCACAATTCGGTGAGACGGACCCGGACCGGATGTCCGGCGAACCGCTGAAAGTGCTCCGGTATAAACAGGGGACGATCCAGGCCGGGCGAGGAAATCTCGAGGCGATACTGACCGCGGATCGGATCTTCCACATCCAGCAGCCCGCTGAGCTGGTGGCTGACGCGCTCACAATCTTCCAGCGTCACACCCTGTTCCGTGTCGATGTAGACCCGCAGCAGGCTTTCCCCCTGCCCGGGCTTGTACTCGACACCCACCAGTTCGTAGCCCATGGAATCCAGCACGGGCCTAAACAGCTCGTTGAGCTGCCGGGCAAGTCGATCCATACACACTCCGCAGAAACAAAAATGGGTCAGTGAATCCCTGACCCATCCATCATCCAGCGGCAACGTTCCATTATAGCGGAGACACGCAAAGCTGCATGTCGCGCTGCCCTGGCCTGCCGCTCCCCTCAGGAACCGGCTTTTTCCAGCTACAAAAAAAGGCCGCAAGCGGCCCTTTCCTGAAGGTGGTAGCGGGGGCAGGATTTGAACCTGCGACCTTCGGGTTATGAGCCCGACGAGCTACCAGACTGCTCCACCCCGCAATCGACGCTGCGCATGTTAACGACCCGTGCCCGAGAATGCAAGCCTCCGTGGTACGGCGCCGCTGTTCAGCGGCATCACCGCCGCTTTTTCAGCAAGCGGCGCAGATCATGGTGATAGATGAACCCGGGAAGGGCGAATACCAGGAACAGGCACAGAGTGGTTACATAAAACTCCCAACCCTGTGGATACACTCCCCCTGTGGCGCGGTACTCGAGCCCGACGGCCAGGGCGCCGATAACAACGTACATCAAGGCCCACTCCAGCAGACGCACCCATTCGCGCTTACCGCGAGCCGGCGGCCGCAGCACAAACAGCACGCGTTCCGTAAGCCACGGGAGATTGGCGGCCACCAGGGCCGCCACCAGCAGAAGTGCGAACGCCACCGTGACCGACATAAGCTAGAGGAACACCGCCATGCAGATGGCCACCAATGTTCCCGGGAAAATCCCCGCAACCAGCACCAGCAGCCCGTTGGCCGCCAGCACTGCACGGAAACCGCCGGACCCGGTGAGCTGCGGCCCGTCACCCACCGGCTTGTCGAAGTAGCAGTAGCGAACCAGCCGCAGGTAATAGAAGGCGCCAATCACCGCGCCAATCACGGCGAGGATGGCCAACCAGACGAAGCCTGCTTCCACCACGGACTTCAATACCATCCACTTGGCGTAGAAGCCCACCGTGCCGGGGATACCGGTCAACGACACCATGAGAATAAGCATCACGAAGGCGAATAGCGGGCTCCGGTCGTTCAAGCCCTTGAAATCCTCGATATGGTCCCCCTCGAACCCCTTTCGCGCCAACAGCAGAACCAGACCGAAGGTTGCCGCCACGGTAAAGGCATAGGTCAGCGCATAGAATACCGAGGCACCGTAACCCTCGGGCGTGCCGGCCACAAACCCCATCAGTATGAAACCGACATGGTTGAAGGTGGAATAGGCCAGCATGCGTTTGATGTTGGTCTGGACCAACGCCACCGTGTTACCGACCAACAGCGACAGCACCGCCAGCAGGACCACCATGTGCTGCCAGCTCTCCAGGAGCGGGAGCAATCCCTCGCCGATCAAACGCAGGAACAAGCCCACGGCTGCGACCTTGGAAGCGGTGGCAATCACCAGCGTCACCGGAGTTGGGGCACCGTGATACACATCGGGCACCCACATGTGGAACGGCACAGCGCCGAACTTGAAGGCGACACCGACCATCATGAAGACCAGGCCGAACAGGAACAGGAAGCGACGATCATCAAGTTCCGCGGCCGCGACGGTGATCTCGGCCAGATCCAGGCTGCCGGTCACCCCGTACAGCATGGACATGCCATAGAGGAGCATGCCGGACGCCAGCGCACCCAGCACAAAATACTTCATCGCGGCCTCGGAGGCGCGCGTGGAATCCCGATCCATGGCAACCAGGGCGTACAGCGACAGCGACATGAGTTCCACGCCCAGGTACAGGCTGAGCAGGTTGCCGGCCGACACCGTGACCATCATGCCCAGCACCGCAAACAGGCCCAGCATGTAGTACTCGCCCTTCAGCAAGCCCCGGTCCCGCAGATAATCCCGGGAGTAGGCGAAGCCGAGGAACGCCAGCACCAGAATCCCCACCTTGAGCACTGCCCCGAGGGAATCAGCAACATAAGTACCACTGAAGGTGGAGGCATCGACGCCCCATTGGGTACTGACGGTGAGGACGATGCCGCCGACCAGTGTCAGCTGTGTGAGCCAGTACGCCGGCCCGTGGTCCCGGTCGTTGCTGAACAGGTCCACCACCAGCACGACACAGGCCATGGCGAGCAGCCAGATTTCCGGCAGCGCGAGCGTCAGGTCCGGCGTCTCGAACGCTTGGTTGGTCATACAGTTTCCTCTGAGCTCAGCGGGCGCCCAGGTCGCGCCCCGTCACAATCCGCGTCAATTCAGGTTAGTACTGGCCATTACATGCTGAAGCAGGTTCTCCAGCGACGGCTCCATGATCTCGATCAGCGGCGCCGGGTAAAGGCCAAGCCAGAGCACCGCGACCGCCAGAATTCCGAGCACCAGTTTTTCGCGCCCGTCGACATCCTTCAGCGCGCCCACCTTCTCGTTGCTGACCGGGCCGTACATCACGCGTTTCACCATCCACAGCGTGTAGGCAGCACCGAGGATCAGGGTGAGCCCCGCGAAGAACGCATACCAGAAATTGGCCTGGAAGGCGGCGAGGATGACCATGAACTCACCGACGAAACCGGAGGTCCCCGGCAGACCGGCGTTGGCCATGGCGAAAAGCACGAACAATGCGGTGAATACCGGCATACGATGGGCCACGCCGCCGTATTCATTGATCATCCGCGTATGCATGCGGTCATACAGCACACCCACACAAAGGAACATGGCCGCCGAAATGAAGCCATGGGAGATCATCTGCACCATGCCGCCGCCCAGAGCCAGAATGGCCCCCGACTCGCCGGCGTTCAGCACAACTTGGAACACGATGAAGAAACCCAGCGTCACAAAGCCCATGTGGGCGATGGACGAGTACGCGATCAGTTTCTTCATATCCTCCTGCATCATGGCCACCAGCCCGATGTAGACCACAGCCACCAGCGACAGCAGGATCATCAGCCAGTCCAGTTCCAGGCTCGCTTCGGGAACCACGGGCAGGCTGAAGCGGATGAAACCGTAACCGCCGATCTTCAGCATAATGGCCGCCAGAATCACCGAACCACCGGTGGGCGCCTGCACGTGGGCATCCGGCAACCAGGTATGCACAGGCCACATGGGCACTTTGATCGCGAACGCCAGCAGGAAGGCGATGAACAGCCAGACCTGCGTACTCAGAGGCAGATTGAGACCATACATATCCAGAATGCCGAAGCTACCGGCCTGGAACTGCAGATAGATCAGCGCCACCAACATCAGCACGGAGCCGACAAAGGTATACAGGAAGAACTTGATAGTGGCGTAGATGCGGTTCTGGCCGCCCCAGATACCGATGATCAGGAACATCGGTACCAGCACCGCCTCCCAGAACACGTAGAACAGAATGGCGTCCAGCGCGCTGAACACACCCACCACGATCCCTTCCATGATCAGGAAGCAGGCCATGTACAGGCTGGGCTTGTAGGCAATGCGGTTCCAGCCCGCGATCATCACCAGCACGGTGGAGAACGTAGTAAGCACCACCAGCGGCATGGAGATGCCATCGACCCCAAGGTGGTAATTCACACCCAGCGCCTCGACCCAGGGCCGCAGTTCGACGAACTGCATGGCAGCGGCGCCCGCCTCGAAGCCGGTGATCAGCAGAAGGCTGAACAGGAAAGTCGCAAGGCTTACCGCCAGCGCAACCAGCCGACCCAGCGCGCGCTGCCCGTCGCCCAGCAACAGCACCAGCACACCGCCGAGTATCGGCATCCAGATCAGCAGGCTCAACAAAGGCCAGGAGGACTCCAACATCCGTTACTTCCTTACCAGCAGTCAGACTTTGCCACCGGGCTGATGCTCAAGCCCGGCCCACGGTTCGAGTCTTGCAGGACCTGCTACCGGGCGCCGAAGACGAACCAGGTCAGCATCACGAGCAGGCCGATGATCATCACGAAGGCGTAGTGGAACAGAAAACCGGTTTGAACCCGGCGCAGCCCTGCCGCCACACGTCCGATGGTCCGGGCCGTTCCATTGACGATCACGCCGTCGATCAAACCGGCATCCGTCACCTTCCAGAAGAAGCGCCCCAGGCCGCGGCCGATCCCGGCAAACACATTCAGGTGCAGCTCATCAAACCAGTACTTCTTCTCGAGCACGGTGTAGCCGAACGCGAACCGCTGACGCAATTGGGCAGGCAGTTCCGGCCGCTTGATGTACAGATACCAGGCGGTGAGGAAGCCTGCCGCTGCCAGGTACACGGGGAGGCTCACGAAGCCGTGCAGGATCAACCCCCAGGCACTGTCGTATTTCGCCGCCACCGCAGCCAGCACGTCATTTGCCTGACCGACGAAGATGGCGTCGCCGAACCAGTCACCCAACATCATGGGCATTACCGTCACCAACCCGATCAGCACCGAGGGTATGGCCAGCAGTATCAGCGGAATGGTCACCACCAGCGGGCTTTCATGCAGATGCTCGCGGGTGTGCTGATCCATACGCGCCTCGCCGTGGAACACCAGAAACAGCAGTCGGAAGCTGTACAGGGCAGTGACGAACACCCCACCCAGAACACAGAGGTAGGCGAATGTGGCTCCAGCCCGCTCCGACTCCGCGACGGCCAGGATGATACCGTCCTTCGAGAAGTACCCCGAGAACGCGGGGAAGCCGATCAACGCCAGCGTACCCAGCAACATGGTCCAGTAGGTGATGGGCATGTACTTCTTCAGCCCGCCCATCTCGCGCATGTCCTGCTTGTGGTGCATGGCGATGATCACCGAGCCTGCGCCCAGGAACAGCAGCGCCTTGAAGAAGGCGTGGGTCATCAGGTGATAAACGCCGGCAGCGTAAGCCGATACACCCAGAGCCACCACCATGTAGCCGAGCTGGGACAGCGTGGAGTAGGCGACCACGCGCTTGATGTCGTTCTGCACCAGGCCCACCAGCCCCATGAAGAACGCCGTGATCGCACCGATGACCAGAACGAAGCTCAGCGCCACGTCCGACATCTCGAAAATGGGCGACATGCGCGCCACCAGGAAGATCCCGGCCGTCACCATGGTGGCGGCGTGGATCAGTGCAGAAATCGGGGTCGGGCCTTCCATGGAATCCGGCAGCCAGACATGCAGCGGCACCTGCGCGGACTTACCCATGGCACCGATGAACAATAGGATGCCGGCCACAGTGGCCACCTGCCATTCCGCGGTACCGAAGATGGACATGGTCAGGTTCGGATTAGCCGCCGCGGATGCGAACACCTCGCTGTAGTTCAGGCTTCCGTAGAACATCAGGACGGCGCCGATCCCCAACAGGAAACCGAAATCCCCCACCCGGTTGACCAGGAACGCCTTCATGTTGGCGAATACAGCGGTGGGCCGGTTCATCCAGAAACCGATCAGCAAATAGGAGACCAGCCCCACAGCTTCCCAGGCAAAGAACAGCTGCAGGAAGTTGTTGGACATCACCAGCATCAGCATCGCGAAGGTGAACAGCGCGATATAGCTGAAGAAACGCTGATAGGCGTTAACCCCGGCCAGACTCTCCTTCGGCCAGTTGTGTTCCTCGTCGGCCATGTAACCGATGGTGTAGATATGCACCATCAGGGAGACGAAGGTCACCACCACCATCATCATGGCGGTCAGCCGATCCACCAGGAAGCCCACCTCGAACTGGATGCCCCCGGCCACCATCCAGTTATAGATGGTGCCGTCGAACGGCTGGCGGTCACCGCTGATCAACCCCAGCAAGACGTAGAAGGACAGCAGGAAGGACAACGCCACCGACAGGCTCGTGACCCAGTGGGCGCCCGCGCGTCCGATGGTGCCACCGAAGAACCCGGCGATGATGGCGCCAACCAGCGGTGCGAGGACGATGATGAGTAAGAGATTCTCCATGAATATCAGCCCTTCATGCTGTCCAGATCGCCCACGTTGATGGTGCCCCGATTACGGAACAGCACCACCATGATGGCCAGACCAATGGCGGACTCCGCCGCGGCCACGGTGAGAATAAAGAAGACGAACACCTGGCCCGCCAGATCGCCCATAAACGTCGAGAAACCGATGAAGTTGAAATTCACCGCCAGCAGAATGAGCTCGATGGACATGAGCAGGACAATGGCGTTCTTCCGGTTCAGGAAGATCCCCGCCATGCCCAGCGCGAACAATATGGCGCCCAGTACCAGGTAATCTGAAAGCTCAATCATCTTGCTTATTCCTGTTCCGACTTGCGGCTCGCGGACGGGATGTTCACCACGCGCAGACGGTCTGCCTTGCGGACACGCACCTGCTTGCCCGGATCCTGATGGCGGGTGCCCTCGCGGCGGCGCAGGGTGAGCATGATGGCGGCAATGATCGCCACCAGCAGGATGACGGCCGCCAATTCAAAGGGATACACATAGACCGTGTACAGCACGCTGCCCAACATGTGGGTGTTGCCCGCATCCTCCGGAATGGGCATGCGCGCCTCGGGCAGGGTTTCCGGCGCGAACAGACCGGAGCCGACGACCAACAACATCTGCACGGCCATGAGCACGGCGATAGGGACGCCGATATAGAAGTGCCTCATGAAGCCTTCACGGAGCGAACCCAGGTTCAGGTCCAGCATCATGACCACGAACAGGAACAGCACCATCACGGCGCCCACGTACACCAGCACCAGTACGATGCCGAGGAATTCCGCCCCTGCCATGACCCAAAGCACGGCGCTATTGAAAAACGCCAGCACCAGGAACAGCGCGGCATGCACCGGATTGCGGACCGTGATCACCATGGTGGCTGCGAACAGCAACACCAGTGCAAACACGTAGAAAATCAGCTGTTCAATCACTGCGTCAGCCCCTGTCTCTGCGTCTGCGTTGTCTTGGCCCTAGCGGTAGGGCGCATCCATGGCCCGGTCGGCCGCCAGTTGCTTCTCATATTCATCGCCGAACGCCAGCAACTGCTGTTTGTTGACGACCCGTTCCTCGCGTTCTTCCATGTGGTACTCGAAGACACGCGTTTCGACGATGGAGTCCACCGGACAGGATTCCTCACAGAACCCGCAGTAGATGCACTTGAACAGGTCGATGTCATAGCGCGTGGTGCGACGTTGTCCGTCGTCCCGCGGCTCGGATTCTATGGTAATCGCCAGCGCCGGGCATACCGCCTCACACAGCTTGCAGGCAATGCAGCGCTCCTCACCGTTGGGATAGCGACGCAGGGCGTGACGGCCACGGAACCGGGGCGACTGCGGCGCCCTCTCTTCCGGATACTGGATCGTCACCTTGCGCTTGAACAGATTGCGCCCGGTCAGCTTCAGCCCACGGAGCAACTCCGTGAGGAAGAACGTACGGACAAAGTCGCTAGCAGCACTCATGGGCGACACCTATCAATTGAACCAGGGCCCGAGGCCGACGATGATCATGAACGCGAGCACCACCAACCAGACGACGGTCACCGGAATCAACACTTTCCAACCCAGCCGCATGATCTGGTCATAACGGTAGCGGGGGAACGTGGCCCGGAAGGCCAGGTACAGGTACAGGAAGATGCACATCTTCAGCACGAACCAGACGATCCCGGGCACCCAGTCGAATAGGGGGCCGAGCACCGGCAGGCCATGGAACGGCGAATACCAGCCGCCCATGAACATGATCACGGCAAGCGCCGCAATCAGAATCATGTTGGCGTACTCGGCCAGGAAGAACAGGGCAAACGCGGTACCGGAATATTCCACATGGAAGCCGGCAACGATCTCCGATTCGCCCTCGGCCACGTCGAACGGCGCGCGATTGGTCTCGGCAACGCCGGAGATCCAGTAAACGACGAACAACGGCAGCAGCGGTAACCAGAACCAGTTCCAGATCGGACCGGCCTGCGCGTTGACGATGCCACTCAGGTTCATGCTGCCCGCAGCCATCAGCACGCCCACCAGCGCAAAACCCATGGCGATTTCGTAGGAAACGATCTGAGCCGCGGAGCGCATCGCACCCAGCATGGCGTACTTGGAGTTGGACGCCCAACCGGCAATGATCACGCCATAGACCCCGAGCGAGGTCATCGCCAGGATATACAGCAGGCCGGCGTTGATATCGGACAGCACCAGCCCATCACTGAAGGGCATGACCGCCCAGGCGGCCAGGGCCGGCATCAGCGACAGCATGGGGGCGATCAGGAACAGGAAGCGGTTGGCGTTGCTCGGGACAACCACCTCTTTGAACAACAGCTTGAAGACGTCAGCGAAAGGCTGGAACAGTCCCATGGGCCCAACACGGTTAGGCCCGTTCCGCGCCTGGATGGCACCGATCACGCGTCGCTCGGCGTACGTCAGATACGCCACCGCCAGGATCAGGGGCACCAGGATCGCAACGATCTTGGCCATGATCCAGATGAATTCCGTGAGTTCCGCCATGGGTCTCGTTATTCCTGTTTAGTCGCCCCTCGACACTGGTTCGAGGTCACCCCGGAGCCGGTAATGCACCCGGCCCCTATGCTGTCAATCACCACAGTCTTACGGCAAAGCGCTTCCCGCCGCTCAGATAGCCCGCAGGTCCACTGGACCCAGCGCAGGACCCGCGCCGGCCGTCTCCTGGATGCCGGCCGGCATCCAGACCACGCCGTCCGCCAGGCCGTCATCAACCAGCACCGGCAGCGTGGCGCTGAACTGTCCCTGGTGCACCTGCACTTCTTCGCCCAGCTGAAGTTGTTGCGCCGTGGCCTCGGACACACGCAGGCTGCGGTCCTGTCCCTGACGCGTCCGCTGCAGCGCGCCGGCACGACGCACGAGTGGGTCGATGCCGTACAACGGCAGCAGACCAACACGGACAAGCTCTTCGTCTGCGGTGGCATGGGTCACGCCCTGCCAGTCCGTCGCGTCTGCAGAGGCGTACTCAGCGGGCTGCAAAGCCTGCACCTCGGCCAGTACGTCTTCGGAAGACTGCTGCTCAAAACCGTCAAGCTGCAGCACGTTACCGAGAACGCGCAGGACTTTCCAGGCCGGCCGCGCCTCACCCACAGGGCTGGCAATGCCGGGAAACGATTGCCACAGGCCCTCGGCGTTAACGTAGGTGCCCGAGGTTTCGCCAAAGGCCCCCATGGGCAACAGCACGTCGGCATAGTTCTCCATGGCCGGCGTCACGTAACTCGTGATGGCCACCACCGTACGGGCCTGGTTCAAGGCGGCCAAAGCGGAGTCACCGTTCCAGCAGTCCATCTCCGGTTCGACGCCCAAGAGCACGTAGGCACTACGCGGCTGCTCCAGCATGGTTCTGGCATCCAGGCCCGGCACGGATTCGGACTCACCTCCGGCCTGTCGATGGGGCACGGCACCCGTGAGCCAGGCGCCCGCTGAGTTCGCCCCCTCGCTGAGATAACCCAGCGCCGCACCGGAGAGTTCCGCCACCAACCCGGCCAGCGCTCGCAGCGCCGCCCCGCGCGGATGCGCCTCTGTCAGCGGACCAAGGAATACAGCCGACCGGTCACCATCGCGCAGCGCCGTCGCCACCGCATGGGCCTGATCGTCCGCCTGCGCGTCACCCAACAGGGCCTCGAACCCGGCGGGCGCGTCGCGACCCTCCGCCTCCAGCAGCACGGATGCCACCGCGGCGAGCCGCCCGATCATTGCGTCGGGCCCGGCCAGCATATGCTCGGCCACCGGGTAATTGAAATCGTACCGCCGGGGGTTCAGCGAGCTAATGGCGGCTCCTTGCAGAGCCGCCTTGCGCAGCCGGTGATTGACGATGGGTTGCTCCGCGCGGGGGTAACTTCCCACCAGCAGGACCGCATTCAGGCTCTCGATGTCGGCAACCGACACACCCAGGCCGGGGAAGGCGCCGCGCGTCTGCTGATCACTGAAATCCGCAGTGCGCAGACGTGCATCCACGTTGCGGCTACCGAGGGCGCGCAGGAGCTTGCCCAGCAGATACTGCTCTTCGACAGTCGCGCTTGGGGAGACCAGCGCACCCAGTTGTTCGCCTCCGCCCTGCTCAACTGCCTGCATGAGCCCTTGCGCGGCAGCCTCCAGGGCGTCTTCCCAACTGCAGTCCTGCCAACGGCCGTCGCGCTTGATACGCGGACGCTGCAGCCGGTCGTCACTATACACGCCCTCGTACGCGAAGCGATCCCGGTCGGAGATCCAGCATTCATTGAGCTCGTCGTTGTCCCGGGGAACCACGCGCTTGATACGGCCGTGGACATGATGCACTTCCACGTTCGAGCCGACACAGTCATGTGGGGCCACGCCCGGGTGACTCAGCATCTCCCAGGCCCGCGCGGTAAACCGGTAAGGGCGAGAGGTCAATGCGCCCACCGGGCAAAGGTCGATCACATTGCCCGACATCTCGGAATGGACGCCCAGGCCCACCAGCGTGGAAATTTCGGTATGCTCGCCACGCCCCATGCCACCCAACTCACGCTGTCCGGCCACTTCATCCAGGAAGCGCACACAACGGGTGCAATGGATGCAACGGGTCATCTCAGTGGCGATCAACGGCCCGAGATTCTCATCTTTCACCACGCGCTTGCGTTCGGTGAAGCGGGAGACGCCTCGCCCATACCCCAGCGCCAGATCCTGCAGCTCGCACTCACCGCCCTGATCACAGATAGGGCAGTCCAGCGGGTGGTTGATGAGGAGAAACTCCATCACGCCCTTCTGCGCCTTCAGGGCACGTTCGGAACGCGTGCTGATCTTCATGCCGTCCGCCACCGGGGTGGCGCAGGCAGGCAGCGGTTTGGGCGCTTTCTCTACATCCACCAGGCACATACGGCAGTTGGCGGCAATGGACAGCTTGCGGTGATAGCAGAAGCGCGGCACATGCACGCGGTTCTTGTCAGTGACCTCGATGATCATCGCCCCCTTGGGGGCCTCCATCTCGACGCCATCGACCTCGATCGTCACCAGGTCCGGATTGCTTGCTTCAGCCTTGTCTGTCATGCGGCAGCCCCCGCGCCATCAGCAACAATCGAGCGCTTGTGCTCGATGTAGTACTCGAACTCATGCCGGAAGTGCTTGAGGAAACTCTGCACCGGCCAGGCCGCGGCCTCACCGAAGGCACAAATGGTATGGCCGGCAATCTGTCCCGCCGCAGCTTCCAGCAACTCCATGTCCTCCCAGCGCCCCTGGCCGGCAACGATGCGCTTGAGCACCCGGTGCATCCAGCCAGTGCCTTCGCGGCACGGCGTGCACTGGCCACAGGATTCCGCGTAGTAGAACTGGCTGATACGGCAAATGGCCGCCACCATGTCGGTGGTTTCATCCATGACGATCAGGCCACCGGAACCGAGACCGGAACCCGCTTTGGCCATGGAGTCATAATCCATGTCCAGTTCCATCATCACGTCGCCTGGAATCACCGGCATGGACGAGCCACCCGGAATCACCGCCTTGAGTTTGCGCCCGCCCCGTACACCACCGGCCAACGCCAGCAGGTCGCGAAACGGCGTACCCAGGGGCAGCTCCCAGTTGCCCGGGTTCTCCACATGGCCGGACACGCAGAAGATCTTGGTGCCGCCGTTGTTGGGCTTGCCCTTCTCCAGGAACCACTCTGCCCCCTCGCGCAGGATAGTGGGAACCGAGGCCAGCGTTTCGGTGTTGTTGATCGTGGTCGGCCGGCCGTAAAGACCGAACTGGGCAGGAAACGGCGGCTTGTAGCGAGGCTGGCCCTTCTTGCCTTCCAGCGACTCCATCAGTGCGGATTCCTCACCGCAGATGTAGGCGCCGGCACCATAATGGTTGTACAGATCCACGTCGATGCCCGTACCCTGGATATTCTTACCGAGCAGCCCGAGCTCGTAGGCCTCTTTGAGGGCCTGCTCCATGCGCTCATAGGGCTCGTGGTGGAACTCGCCGCGCATGTAGTTGTAACCCACAGTGGCGCCCATGGCGTAGCAGGCGATGGCCATGCCTTCCACCAGCGCGTGTGGGTTGAACCGCAGAATATCCCGGTCCTTACACGTGCCCGGCTCGGACTCATCGGAGTTGCACAGCAGGTATTTCTGGCCAGGCGCATTACGGGGCATGAAACTCCACTTCACCCCGGCGGGAAAGCCCGCGCCGCCACGGCCGCGCAGATTGGCCTTTTTTACCGTTTCGATGATGTCCTCAGGCGGCGTCTTCTCCGCCAGGATCTTGCGCCAGGCCTGGTAGCCGCCGATCTTCTCGTAGGTCTCAAGCGTCCACGGCTCGTCAAACTCCAGCGTGCGGTAGCAGACTTCGTTTGCCATGGTTACTCCAGGTTATCCAGAATCTCGTCCACCTTCTCGGGCGTGAGGTGGGTGTGGTAATGCCCGTCCACCACCATCATCGGACCGGACGAGCAGGCGGCCAGGCATTCCTCTTCAACCTTCAGGGTGATGCGGTTGTCCGGCGTGGTCTCGCCCAGCTTGATGCCCAGCCGCTTTTCGCAGTGGGCGACAATGTTGTCCGCACCCATCAGCCAGCAGGAAATATTGGTGCAGACATTGACCTTGTGGCGCCCCACCGGCTCGAGATCGAACATGGTGTAGAAACTCGCAACCTCGTACACCGCGATCTTGGAAAGACCCAGGTAATCAGCGACGGCGTCCATCAATTCAGTGGTCAGGTAGCCACCGTTGGAATCCTGCACCACATGCAGGGCGGGGATCACCGCCGAACGTTTCCGGTCTTCCGGGAACTTGGCGAGCCAGTGATCGATTTCCTTCCGCACGTCGGGCGAAAGCACTTTTTCCGACAGGCGCTCAGCACTCAACGGTCAATCTCCCCGAAAACGATGTCTTGGGTACCAATCAGGGCCACCACATCCGCAAGCATGTGTCCGCGCGCCATTTCATCCATGGCCGCCAGGTGGGCGAACCCCGGCGCCCGGACCTTCAGCCGGTAAGGCTTGTTGGCCCCGTCCGAGATCAGGTACACGCCGAATTCGCCCTTGGGCGCTTCCACGGCGGCATACGCCTCGCCTTCCGGTACGCAGTAACCCTCGGTGAACAGCTTGAAGTGATGGATTAGGGACTCCATGTCGTCCTTCATCTCCTCACGACTGGGCGGCGCCACCTTGTGGTCGTCCACCATCACCGGCCCCGGGTTCTTGCGCAGCCAATCGATACACTGCTTGATTATCCGAGTGGACTGCCGCATCTCCTCGACACGAACCAGATAACGGTCGTAGCAGTCCCCATTGGTGCCCAACGGGATATCGAATTCCAGTTCGTCATAGACTTCGTAGGGCTGCTTACGGCGCAGGTCCCATTCCACCCCGGAACCACGCAACATGGGGCCGGTGAAGCCCAATTCCTGCGCCCGCTCCGGAGACACCACACCGATGCCCACCAGACGCTGCTTCCAGATCCGGTTCTCCGTGAGCAGCGTCTCGTATTCGTCCACGCAACCCGGGAAGCGCTCGCAGAAGTCCTCGAGGAAATCCAGCAACGAACCCTGCCGTGCGCCATTCAGGATCTTGAGATCCTTCTCGCTGCGGAAGCGAGACGGCTCGTATTGCGGCATGCGATCGGGCAGATCGCGATAGACGCCGCCGGGCCGGTAATAGGTGGCGTGCATACGGGTGCCGGATACGGCCTCGTAACAGTCCATCAGGTCCTCGCGCTCCCGGAAGCAGTACAGGAACGCGGTCATTGCACCCACATCCAGGCCGTGGGCACCAAGCCACATCAGATGATTGAGGATGCGGGTGACCTCGTCGAACATCACCCGGATGTACTGGGCACGCCGGGGGGGCGTGATACCCAGGAGCTTTTCAATGGCCAGCACGTAACCGTGCTCATTGCACATCATCGACACGTAGTCGAGCCGGTCCATGTAGCCGATGCTCTGATTGAACGGCTTGGACTCCGCCAGCTTTTCCGTGGCCCGGTGCAGCAGGCCCACGTGGGGGTCGGCACGGCGAATGGTCTCGCCTTCCATCTCCAGCACCAGGCGCAGCACGCCGTGCGCGGCCGGGTGCTGCGGGCCGAAGTTCATCGTATAGGAACGAATATCACCCATCGTTGGACTCCTTCTGAGCCGCACGGTCGGCGTAACGGTTGTCATGCCGAATCACACGCGGCACGAGTACGCGCGGCTCGATGGACACCGGCTGATAAACCACCCGACGCCTGGCCTCGTCGTAACGAACCTCGACATTGCCGATGAGCGGGAAATCCTTGCGGAACGGATGACCAACAAAACCGTAATCGGTGAGAATTCGGCGCAGATCCGGATGCCCTTCGAACACGATGCCGAACAGGTCGAAGGCTTCCCGCTCAAACCAGTTCACACCGGCCCAGAGTTCGATCATCGACGGCACGACCGGAAAGTTGTCATCGGTGCAGAAGCACTTCACCCGCAACCGCATGTTGTGACGCAGCGACAGCAGATGGTAAACCACGGCAAACCGGCGACCGGTGTTACTGGTGATTTCATCCACCCCGTAGATGCCCGTCAGCCCACGGCGCGCGAAGGAATTGCCCTGCACCCCGCGGGAGAACCCGGCGCTGCTGGCCTGCTCGGTAATCCACTCACCCTCGCCATAGGCCGCATAATCCACGCCACAAACGTCAGTGCACTGACTGAATGCGAATCCGTCTTGATCCCGCAGCGCCTGCATCAAGTCGAGCAGGTGCTCCGGCGACACCTCGATGGTCACTTCACCCAGCGTCTCGCGGCAATCAGCCAGTTGATCGGGAAATGCGTGCTTCAGGCGCTCGGCCAGTTGATGCTGCGCGTCAGCCATGGACGGTCACTCTCCGACGTAGTGAATCACCGGGCAATCGTATTGGTGCGGCGAATCTTGTTCTGTAACTGCACAATGCCGTACAGCAGGGCTTCAGCCGTGGGCGGACAACCGGGCACGTAGACATCCACCGGCACCACGCGATCACAGCCCCTGACCACGGAATAAGAGTAATGGTAATAGCCGCCGCCGTTGGCACAGGAGCCCATGGAGATGACCCACTTGGGGTCCGACATCTGGTCATAGACTTTGCGCAGCGCCGGGGCCATCTTGTTGCACAGCGTGCCGGCAACAATCATCACGTCGGACTGCCGGGGGCTTGGCCGGAAAATGATCCCGAACCGGTCCATGTCATAGCGGGCGGCGCCAGCATGCATCATTTCCACGGCACAGCAGGCCAGTCCAAACGTCATGGGCCACATGGAGCCGGTCCGCGCCCAATTGAAGAGTTTGTCAGCGGAGGTGGTGACAAACCCTTTTTCGAGTACGCCCTCTACTCCCATTCCAGCGCCCCCTTCTTCCACTCGTACAGGAATCCGATCAGCAGGATTGCCAGAAAGACCCCCATCGACGCGAAACCGAACAGCCCGATCTCATCCAGGACGATGGCCCACGGAAACAGGAAGGCGATTTCCAGATCAAAAATGATGAAGAGGATAGCCACAAGGTAATACCGCACATCGAACTTCATGCGGGAATCCTCGAATGCCTCGAACCCGCACTCATAGGGCGAGAGCTTCTCTTCACTGGGTCGGCGCGGGCCAAGGACGAAACCGGCGGCCAACAGAACAACGCCGACGCCAAGGCCAACGATGATGAACAGCAAAATAGGTAGGTAGTTTTCGAGCATGGGCCTGTTCCCCGACCCGGGCAGCCTGCTCCGGCCACCAGGGCATGCCTGGACTCAACAACGCGGCGCAGTCTATTTCAAGCGCACTCCGCACGTCAAGCGTGAAACCGAAAAAATGCTAAATAAATCAGGCTCTTACGGAGCACAAACATCTGCGCTCCGGGCTGGGTGTAAATGGTGCGGATGGCCGGACTCGAACCGGCACGGCTTTCGCCACTGCCCCCTCAAGACAGCGTGTCTACCAGTTCCACCACATCCGCACGTGGAAAGCTCTGGAGAACCCTTTGCTACCGGGCGTGGATTCTACCAACCCCAACGGTCAGCGGCAAACCGGACTCGCGGAAATCCGCACCATGAAAGGGCCGGCAGAAAAACAGACTGCGTTATCCAACGGAACCGTAAAGAAAAAAACCGCCAGCAGCGGCGGTTTTTTCTTTTACTCGACCCGAGGCCAAGGCATCAATCGGACGGCGGCGGCGGTGCATCCTCATCCGAATCTTCATCCACGGGGGCCTCCGGTGCCGCCTGTTCCAGTTCCACCTGCTCGTCCACCATGTCCACCACGCTGGCAGGCGGCCCTGCCTCCCGGCTGGCCAGCATGGCCAATGTCAAACTGGTCAGGAAGAAACCTGTTGCCAGCAGCGCCGTAATCTTCACCAGGAACGATGCTGAGCCGCGCGAACCGAACACGGTGCTGGACGCACCACTGCCGAAGGCGGCACCGGCGTCAGCGCCTTTCCCATGCTGCAGCAGCACCAACACCACAATGGCCACGGCGATGACCACGTGGATGACCAGAAGGATCTGTCCCATGTATTCCTCTCTATTGCCGGCTGCTAGCGTGCAGCCTGGCAGATTGCCAGAAAATCGTCTGCCTGCAGCGAGGCACCGCCCACAAGGCCGCCATCAATATCATCCATGGCAAACAACGCGTCGGCACTGGTAGGCTTCACGCTCCCGCCATAAAGTATGCGCAGTTCTTCCGCCACGGCCGCATGCTGGCCACGCACATGACCCCGCAGCAGGGCATGAACCTCCTGCGCCTGCTCCGGAGACGCACTACGGCCGGTGCCGATGGCCCAGACGGGCTCGTAAGCAAGCACGCTCTTCGCCAAACCGGCGACTCCGACCCTGTTCATCACCGCGTCCAACTGACTCAGCACGACCTCCGCTGTCTTCCCCGAATCACGCTGTTCCAGCGTTTCACCGAGGCAGACCACGGGCGTGAGTCCGGCGTCCAGCGCGGCCTGCGCACGCGCGGCAACCAGTTCATCGGTCTCGCGATACAGCGTCCGCCGCTCGGAATGCCCGACCAGCGCATGACTGCAACCGAACTCGCGCAGCATACCTGCGGACACCTCACCAGTGCGTGCACCTTCGGAGGCATCGGCCACGTTCTGCGCCCCCAGCAGAACAGCACTACCATCAAGCACCCGCGCCACGTCGGGAATATGCACGAATGCCGGAATCACCAGCACCTCGGCGGCAGGCTGCGCTGGCAACCCGTCGCGCACCGCGGACGCCAGCGCCTCAACCCCGGCCCGCGAACCGTGCATCTTCCAATTGCCGGCAACCAATGGTCTGCGCATGGCGTCATTGTCCCTCAGCCGCAGCGCCGGCCTGCCGACCGCGCATTTTCCGATTGAAAACCGGCGGGAATGGTAACGTCACCCCAGCGGTAGATCAACGCATGAAGAACGCAGCCCCTGATTAAGGACCGCGAACCGATATCCTCAACGCAGTGCTTCCTGTACCACGCGGGCGAGCTGTTCCGCGCACTGGCGGACGTGGTCCGCATCCCGGCCTTCCACCATAACGCGGATCACGGGCTCCGTTCCGGAAGGGCGCAGGAGTACGCGGCCTTCACCGGCCAGATCCCGTTCCGCGGCACTGACAGCAGACTGCACCGCCGACAGCTGATCCAACGACCGGCGGGACGCAACAGGGACATTGATCATGTGCTGTGGATACTTTTGCATTCCGCCGGCAAGTCGGGACAGGGGCTCACCGGTCACAATCATGGACTCAAGGACCTGAAGAGCCGAAATGATGCCGTCGCCGGTGGTGGTCCGGTCAAGGCAGATGATGTGGCCGGAGGACTCGCCACCGATCAGGCCACCACCCTGCTTCAAGCTCTCCAGCACATAACGATCACCGACCTTGACCCGCCGGAAATCAAGGCCCAGGTCGCTCAGCGCCAGTTCGAGACCCAGGTTGCTCATCAGCGTCCCGACCACAGGCCCCTTCAGCTTGCCGGCCTTGTGTCGCGCGGCGGCAATAATGAACACCAACTCATCACCATCCACCACCCGCCCGTGGGCATCCACCATGATCACGCGGTCGCCGTCGCCGTCGAATGCAATCCCGGCGTCCGCGCCGTGCTCCACCACGGCGCGCTGCAGCGCGGCCGGATGCGTGGAGCCACAATCCACATTGATATTGAGGCCATCGGGGCGGTTGCCGATGGCGATCACCTCGGCACCCAGCTCCCGGAACACCTCCGGCCCGACCTGGTACGTGGCGCCATTGGCGCAGTCCACAACCAGCTTGAGTCCGGCCAAGCGCACATCCCGTCCCACGCTGCTCTTGCAGAACTCGATATAGCGGCCAGGAGCGTCATTCAGCCGCGACACCTTGCCCAATGCGCCGGAGTCAACGGTGGTCAGCGCCTCGTCCAGCATGGCTTCGATGGCACTTTCCGTGGCGTCGTCAAGCTTTTCGCCGTCGCGGGAGAAGAACTTGAAACCGTTGTCCTCATGCGGGTTATGGGAGGCGCTGATGACAATACCAGCGCTCGCGCGCAGCGTGCTGGTCAGATAAGCGATCGCGGGCGTGGGCATCGGGCCCAGCAGTCGGATATCGGCGCCGGCGGCGGACAGGCCGGCCTCCAGCGCCGACTCGAACATGTAACCGGACAAGCGGGTATCCTTGCCGATCAGGACCAGATCCCGCTGACCATCACGGGCCAGCACACGCCCCATCGCCCAGCCCAACTTGAGCACGAAGTCTGCCGTGATCGGCGCGCTGCCGACGCGGCCACGGATACCGTCGGTTCCAAAATAGCGCTTGTCCATCCTCATTCCCTCGATTCAGCGAGCACCGCGCGCACCACCGCCATGGCTTCCACCGTGGCGCGGACATCATGCACCCGGATCAACCGGGCACCAGCCCTGGCCGCGATCACCGCCGCGGCCACACTGCCGACCAGGCGCTGATCCGCCGGCGCCTGATCAAGCACCGCGCCAATCATGGATTTCCGGGACATACCCACCAGCACCGGCAGGCCCATGCCCACAATCCGCTGCAGTTGGGCCAGCAACCGGTAATTATGCTGTACGGTTTTTCCGAAGCCGAAGCCCGGATCAAGCACCAACCGGTGTCGTGGGATACCCGCTGCCGTGGCGGCGGCCACCCGTTCACCGAGAAACGCCACCACGTCGGCACTGACATCGCGGTACTGCGGCGCCTGCTGCATGGTGCGCGGTTGCCCCTGCATGTGCATCAGACATACCGGCAGGCCGGTAGCGGCCGCCGCATCCAGTGCCCCGGAAGCACGAAGCGCATTGACATCGTTGATCATCCCGGCGCCAAGGCGGCATGCTTCACGCATCACCTCCGGCTTGCTGGTATCCACGGAAACCGGTACCGACAGATCCCGGCAAAGCGCTTCCAGCACGGGCATGACGCGATCCAGTTCCTCCTGAACGGACACACCCTCGGAGCCGGGCCGCGTGGACTCACCCCCGATATCGATGATGGCCGCCCCGTCCTCCACCATCCGGTGCGCCTGCTCCAGCGCCCTGCCATGGTCGAGAAAGCGCCCGCCATCGGAGAAGGAATCCGGCGTAATGTTGAGAACGCCCATGACCTGTGGCTGGGAGAGATCCAGCGGACGCCCACCACAATCAATAACAGCCGGCCCGCGTTGTGCGGGCCGGCTCGCACTTCCTGTTGCAACCATGCCTGTTAGTGTTCTCCGGCAGGATCCCCGAGCTTGCCGCCGGAAGCCCGGCCATCATCACGACCATCGGCCTGCACCGGTGCTTCATCGCCACCGCTGGAGTCATCCTTGCCCCGGTCGGAATTCCAACCCTGGGGCGGCCCCACCGGGCGGCCGGCCATAATGTCGTCGATCTGGCTCTTGTCGATGGTTTCGTACTTCATCAAGGCTTCCGCCATCACATGGAGCTTGTCCATGTTATCCAGAAGGATCTGCTTGGCCCGCTCATAGTTGGTATCGATGATGGAACGGATTTCCTCATCGATGGCGTGCGTGGTCTCGTCCGAGACGTTTTTCGTCTTGGTGACCTGGTGCCCCAGGAACACCTCACCGTCGTCCTCGTTATAGGACAGCGGACCCATGCGGTCGGACAGCCCCCATTTGGTGACCATATTGCGGGCGATCTCGGTGGCCCGCTGGATGTCGTTGGACGCACCCGTCGTCACCCGATCAGCCCCGTAGATCAGCTCTTCCGCCAGGCGCCCGCCGAACAGCGAGGCAATCATGCTGTTCAGGCGCTGTTTGGAGTAGCTCACCCGATCCTCCTCGGGCAGGAACATAGTCACGCCAAGGGCCCGGCCACGGGGAATAATGGTGACCTTGTGCACCGGGTCATGATCCGGCGTGGTCAGGCCGACAATGGCATGACCCGATTCATGGTACGCCGTGAGCCGCTTGTCATCCTCGTTCATGACCATGGAGCGCCGCTCTGCGCCCATCATGATCTTGTCCTTGGCGCGCTCGAAGTCCTCCATGTCCACTTCCCGCTTGTTCGAGCGGGCGGCGAACAGGGCGGCCTCATTCACCAGGTTGGCCAGGTCGGCGCCGGAGAAACCGGGGGTTCCGCGGGCCAGAATAAACGGATCCACGTCCCGGGCCAGCGGCAGCTTGGCCATGTGCACCTTGATGATCTGTTCGCGGCCACGTACGTCAGGCAGCGGCACCACCACCTGACGGTCGAAACGGCCCGGGCGCAACAGCGCCGGGTCCAACACGTCGGGACGGTTGGTGGCGGCGATGACGATGACACCCTCGTTGCCCTCGAAACCGTCCATTTCCACCAGCAGCTGGTTCAGGGTCTGCTCACGTTCATCATGACCACCGCCCAGACCGGCGCCACGCTGCCGACCCACCGCATCGATCTCATCGATGAAGATGATGCAGGGCGCATGTTTCTTGGCCTGGGCAAACATATCCCGCACCCGGGATGCGCCCACACCGACAAACATCTCCACGAAATCGGAGCCGGAAATGGTGAAGAACGGCACCCGCGCCTCGCCGGCGATGGCCTTGGCGAGCAGCGTCTTACCGGTACCCGGGGAGCCAACCATCAGCACCCCCCGGGGGATCTTGCCGCCCAGGCGCTGGAATTTGGAGGGGTCGCGCAGAAAGTCCACCAACTCCGTAACTTCTTCCTTCGCCTCTTCCACGCCAGCGACGTCGGCGAAGGTCACCTTGACCTGCTCCTCGGTCATCATTTTCGCCCGGCTCTTGCCGAACGACATGGCGCCACGGCCACCACCGCCACCCTGCATCTGGCGCATGAAGTAGATCCAGACCGCGATCAGCAGCAGGAACGGCGTCCAGGAAATCAGGATCTGCAGCAGCATGCTGCGCCCTTCCTGCTCCTTGGCGTCGATCACCACATTGTTGTCCAACAGTGAGCCGATCAGAGCCCGGTTATCCGTCTCGGGGCTCAGGGTGGTAAATGAGCTGCCACCCGCCGTCGTACCGGTGATCTCCTGACCCTGAATGGTCACGTCACGGATGTTGCCCCGCTCCACTTCCGTGAGGAACTCGGAGTAGGTGATCTTGTTCGGCGTGGCGGCCCGCTCCTGGAAATTGGAGAAAACGGACATCAGCACCACGGCGATGATCACCCAGAGGATCAGATTCTTGGCCATGTCGTTCAAGGTGACACACCTCGATCAGTTCTGGCCGCCGCCAATAGGGCGTCGGCATGTACGAAAACAGCGGGCAGAGTCGGCTACCCTACTACAGCTTTTTTTGCCGGGCCAAGAGATAGGTTTCCCGGCTCCGGTCCCGCGAGGCCTTCGGCTTGCGCGTGATCACCTTGGTGAACTCGGCGCGCAAATCGCGCAGATACGCATCGAAGCCCTCCCCCTGAAAGGTCTTGACCAGAAAATCGCCGCCAGGTTTCAGTACCTCGCGACAGAAGTCCAGCGCCAGCTCCGCCAGATACATGGCGCGCGGCTGATCCACCGCCTTCATTCCAGAGATATTGGGCGCCATATCGGAAAGCACAAGGTCCACCGGCTGCCCCTGGAGCGCGTCGCGCAGTGTCACGAGAGCTGCCTCGTCGGTGAAATCCGCCTGCAGCACGGTGACATCCGGCAGCGGATCCATAGGCAGGATGTCCAGGGCCACCACCCGGCCGTGCACGCCGGTGATTTCCGCGGCCACCTGGGTCCAGCCCCCGGGCGCCGCCCCCAGGTCCACCACCCGCATTCCAGGTGCCAGGATGCGGTCCTTTTCCTGGATCTCGCGCAATTTGAACGCCGCACGCGAACGCAGCCCCTGACGCTGGGCCTCTTTCACGTAGTGATCATTGAAATGTTCACGCAGCCAACGGCCGCTGCTTTTTCTACGCGCCATGCCGCTTGCCCTCCAACCGGGCACGTATCAGGGCGCGCCGGGTCCGCCAGGCCAGCCACAGACTGGCCGTGACGCTGCCGCCGAGCAGCAGCAGGAACTCCATGCCCCGGGACAGATCCGCCAGCCCCAGGCCCAACCACAGGCAGATGAGAAACAGCACCACCAGGCCGAGGTCCAGCTTCACGCCGGGCAGCAGCACCAGCTGTGGCTCCGCATCGGTGCGTGATACACTCGGCCGCCCCGATTTTTCTGGATGACGATCAACGGACATGCAGGCACTCAACGAACATCAGAAAAGGCATTTACGCAGGCTCGGCCACGAACGCAAGCCCGTGGTCCTGATGGGGGCGGCCGGCCTGACTCCGACCGTGCTGGACGAGATCAACCGGGCCCTGGATGACCACGAACTGATCAAGGTCAAGGTCGTCGCGGACGACCGCGCCCATCGCGAAGCACTGATTCAGCGCATCTGCGAGGACACCGGCGCCCATCTGGTCCAGGCCATAGGCAAGATCGCCCTGCTCTTCCGCCGCTCCCGGATCCAAAAGAAACGGCGCATTGCCCTGCCCTGAACGCGCCTCAGGCAAAGATACTACGCCGGGGCCGCGGCCCCGCTGGCCCCGCGGCCACTAGGGCCAGGCCCATGACAGCCACCGCCAGGAACACCAATTGCGCCGTGCCATGCAGGCGGGAGAAGGCGTCGGTCCCCTGTACCAGTTCCATCTGGGCGCGGATCACAAACTCCCCAATGACCGTCAGAGCCAGCATGACCAGGACCACCCAGAAGCGCCATTGGGTAAACGTGGACCAGCCCCGCTGGATCATGTACACCAGTATCAGCACCATGGCGCAGCCAATGCCGAGCACCGCGGTGGCTGTAAACAGTTCCCCGGCCAGGGCCCCGGCCAGCTCCGAATCATCCAGATTGGCGAACAGCGCCGGTGCGGCGATATAGCCAATGGCCCAGACACTGCCCACCCAGAGCGTAACCAGCAGACGTTCGATCGCCGAAGTCATGCGTCCCGCCGATCAGACATAACGCACGGCAAGGATTTCGTACTCCCGGGTTCCCCCGGGGGCATCCACGGAGGCCACATCGCCTTCTTCTTTCCCGATGAGCGCGCGCGCGATGGGCGACTGCACGCTGATCATGCCCTGCTTGATGTCGGCCTCGTCCTCACCCACGATCTGGTAGGTAAACTCTTCACCCGAGTCCTCATCCGCCAGGTCAACCGTGGCACCGAACACCACCTTGCCATTGGCGTTCAGGGTGGTGACGTCGATGATCTGGGCATTGGACAGCTTGCCCTCGATTTCCTTGATTCGCCCTTCGACGAAGCTCTGCTGCTCCCGCGCCGCGTGATACTCGGCGTTCTCTTTCAAGTCGCCGTGGGCACGCGCTTCGGCGATGGCTTCGATAATCCGCGGCCGCTCCTTGTACTTCAGGTGATTCAATTCCTCGCGCAGCTTCTCGGCGCCGCGCACAGTCAGAGGGACCTTGCTCATGCAGTGGCCTCCTTGTGCAAAATCTGCAGACTTGTGACGTCCTTCACGTTGAGATGTTCCAGTGCCAGCACCGTGGCCCGCGCACCGGCGATCGTGGTGGTATAGCTCACCTTGTGGTGCAGCGCCTCCCGCCGTATGGAATAGGAATCGGCAATGGCCTGGCGCCCCTCAGTGGTGTTGATGATCAACTGGATCTCATCATTTTTGATAGCATCCACGATATGTGGCCTGCCTTCACGCACCTTGTTGATCGGGGTGCAGGGGATTCCGGCTTCTACCAGCACCTTGGCGGTACCACGCGTGGCCACCAATTCGAAGCCCTGATCCACCAGCCCGCGTGCCACGGCCGGTGCCGCGACCTTGTCGGCATCGCGCACACTGATAAAGACCTTTCCACCACGTGGCAGGTTCACTCCGGCGCCCAGCTGGGATTTGGCATAGGCCTCGCCGAAGCTCACGCCAATACCCATGACTTCGCCGGTGGACTTCATTTCCGGCCCCAGAATCGGGTCCACGCCCGGGAACTTGATGAACGGGAACACCGCTTCCTTCACCGAATAGAAGTGCGGGATCACTTCCCGGGTCATGCCCTGGTCCTGCAAGCTACGACCTGCCATGCAGCGCGCCGCCACCTTCGCCAGCGGTACACCGGTGGCCTTGGAGACATAGGGGACCGTGCGCGAGGCCCGCGGGTTCACCTCAAGGATGAAGATATCTTCACCCTTGATGGCGAACTGGGTGTTCATCAGCCCCACCACGTTCAGCGCATGGGCCAGCTGGCGCACCTGCTCGCGCATGCGATCCTGCACCGACTGGGACAGGGTGTAGGGCGGCAGCGAACAGGCGGAATCACCGGAATGCACGCCGGCCTGCTCAATGTGTTCCATGACCCCGCCAATCAGCACATCGGTACCGTCGCAGATGGCGTCAATATCCACTTCCACGGCGTCGTCCAGGAAGCGGTCCAGCAGCACCGGGCTGTTGTGGGAGACCTTGACCGCCTCGTTCATGTAGCGCTCGAGTTCGGTTTCATCGTAGACGATTTCCATGGCCCGGCCGCCCAGCACATAGGAGGGGCGCACCACCAGTGGATAGCCGATTTCGGCGGCCAGCCGATATGCCTCCTGGGCGGTGCGCGCCAGGCGGTTGGGCGGCTGCCTGATGCCCAGGCGGTTGATCAGTTGCTGGAAGCGCTCGCGATCCTCGGCCAGGTCGATGGAATCCGGTGAGGTGCCGATGATGGGGGCGCCCGCTGCTTCCAGGTCCCGCGCCAGCTTCAACGGTGTCTGCCCGCCGTACTGGACGATCACTCCCTTCGGCTGCTCCAGATCGATGATTTCGAGTACGTCCTCCAAAGTCAGCGGCTCGAAGTACAGCCGGTCGGAGGTGTCATAATCCGTGGACACCGTCTCCGGGTTGCAGTTGACCATGATGGTCTCGTAACCATCGTCACGCAGCGCTAGCGCGGCATGCACACAGCAGTAGTCGAATTCAATGCCCTGACCGATGCGGTTCGGGCCGCCCCCGAGCACCATGATCTTGTCGCGGGCGGACGGCAGGGATTCGCATTCCTCCTCGTAGGTGGAATACATGTAGGCCGTGGCCGAGGCAAACTCGGCAGCACAGGAATCCACCCGCTTGTACACCGGGCGCACGCCCAGTTCGTGCCGCCGGGAGCGCACCTGCGCCTCGGTGGCGCCGGTGAGCCGCGCCAGGCGGGCATCCGAGAAGCCACGCTGTTTCAGGCCGCGCAGTTCATGCACCTTGAGCTGATTCAGGCCGGTGCGCTGCACGTATTCCTCCCAGCGCACCAGATCCTCCATTTGGGCCAGGAACCACGGATCCACCGCGGTGAACGCATACACCTCGTCCACGGAGAACCCGGCGCGGAACGCGTCGGCGATATGCAGAATGCGCTCTGCCCGCGGCTGCGGGAGCGCCTCCTGGATCTGCTCCCGCACATCGGGTGCTTCCAGATCGAAACGGGGCTCCAGCCCGTCCAGACCGGTTTCCATGCTACGCAGGGCCTTCTGGAACGATTCCTGGAAGGTGCGCCCGATGGACATGGCCTCGCCCACGGATTTCATCTGCGTGGTCAGCAGGGCTTGCGCCTGTGGGAATTTCTCGAAGGTGAAGCGCGGCATCTTCGTGACCACGTAATCGATGCTCGGCTCGAAGGATGCCGGGGTCGCCCCGCCGGTGATCTCGTTCTGCAGTTCATCCAGCGTGTAACCCACAGCCAGCTTCGCCGCCACCTTGGCGATGGGGAAGCCGGTGGCCTTGGAGGCCAGCGCCGAGGAACGGGACACCCGGGGATTCATCTCGATAACGATCATGCGCCCGTTCTCGGGGTTGATGGCGAACTGCACGTTGGAGCCGCCGGTTTCAACACCGATTTCACGCAACACCGCCAGAGAGGCGTTGCGCATGATCTGGTATTCCTTGTCGGTCAGGGTCTGCGCCGGCGCCACCGTGATGGAGTCACCGGTGTGGATGCCCATCGGGTCCAGGTTCTCGATGGAGCAGATGATGATGCAGTTGTCCGCCCGGTCACGGACCACCTCCATCTCGAACTCCTTCCAGCCCAATACTGATTCCTCGATCAGCAGTTCGTTGGTGGGCGAGAGGTCCAGACCGCGCTCACAGATCTCGATGAATTCCTGCCGGTTGTAGGCAATGCCGCCACCCGAGCCACCCATGGTGAACGAGGGCCGGATAATGGTGGGGAAACCGATACGAGTCTGCACATCCAGCGCCTGCTCCATGCTGTGGGCAATCTCCGCCCGCGGCGTGTCCAGGCCGATTTTCGTCATGGCCTCACGGAAACGCTCCCGGTCCTCGGCCTTATCGATGGCATCCTTGTCGGCGCCGATCATCTCCACGCCGTATTTTTCCAGCACACCGTGGCGGTCCAGATCCAGCGCGCAATTCAGCGCCGTCTGGCCGCCCATGGTGGGCAGCACGGCGTCCGGGCGCTCTTTCTCGATGATCTTCTCCACCACCTGCCAGGTGATCGGCTCCACGTAAATCGCGTCCGCCATGCCCGGGTCGGTCATGATGGTCGCCGGGTTGGAGTTCACCAGGATGACGCGGTAGCCCTCTTCTCCCAGGGCTTTGCAGGCCTGCGCGCCGGAGTAGTCGAACTCGCAAGCCTGGCCAATCACGATGGGGCCGGCACCAATGATCAGAATGCTTTGGATGTCAGTACGTTTGGGCATGGTCTCTGGTAACTCGCTGGTTCTGCGCTGTACTCGGCCGGCCCGGACGCCACAGCGCCCGGGGGGTACTCCTGGATGCTCAGCCGCGTCGCTGACGCATCAGCTCGATGAAGTGATCGAACAGCGGCGCCACATCGTGTGGCCCTGGGCTGGCCTCCGGGTGCCCCTGGAAACCAAAGACCGGCCTGTCGGTGCGATGGATCCCCTGCAGGGAACCGTCGAACAGGGAGCGGTGCGTGGCCCGCAGTGTGTCGGGCAGGCTGTCCTCATCCACGGCAAAGCCATGGTTCTGACTGGAAATCATCACCCGCCCGGTTTCCAGATCCTGCACCGGGTGGTTGGCGCCGTGATGTCCGAACTTCATCTTCACGCTCCTGGCACCACTGGCCAGACCGAGCAATTGATGACCCAGGCAGATGCCGAAGCCGGGCATACCGGCATCCACGATTTCGCGGATTGCATCAATGGCGTAGTCACAGGGCTCCGGGTCGCCGGGCCCATTGGAGAAGAACACGCCGTCCGGCTGCATGGCCAGCACCTCGCTGGCGGGCGTCTTGGCCGGCACCACGGTGACCCGGCAGCCATGATCCACCAGCATGCGCAGAATGTTCCGTTTGATGCCGAAGTCATAGGCCACCACGTGCCATTGCAGGTGATCCACCGGGGTGTCCGCGGCATCGGCCTGGCCCAGATCCAGGTCCCAGCTTCCCCGGACCCAGACATACGGCTCGGCACAGGTGACCTTCTGGGCCAGATCCATGCCCTTGAGGCCGGGGAACGCCCGGGCCGCTTCCACCGCTTTCGCCTCGTCGATCTCGCCGGCCATGATGCAGCCGTCCTGGGCGCCCTGCTCGCGCAGAATGCGGGTGAGCTTGCGCGTGTCAATGCCGGCAATGGCCACCACCCCGTTACGGTGCAGGTAATCGGACAGATCACCCTGATTACGCCAGCTGCTGGCCCGCAGGGGCAGATCGCGGATGATCAGGCCCGCCAGCTGCGGCCCGGCCGCCTCCTCGTCGATGGGATTGGTGCCCGTGTTACCCACATGAGGGTAGGTCAGGGTGACCAATTGCCGACTGTAGGAGGGGTCGGTACAGATCTCCTGATACCCGGTCATGGCCGTGTTGAATACGACCTCGCCGGTACACGTTCCCGTAACGCCGATGGCTTCGCCGTGAAAAATGGTCCCATCAGCCAGAGCTAGTATCGCCGGTGTGTTCAACAGACCCTCCTGACCGTGCGCGCGCAAAAACGGGAGGGCTCTCCAGGATGCCCTCCCGCTGCGAGGAATCGACTACGCGAAGTGCCCAATAGTTTAGGGAAGGATCAAGAGATTGTCACCAGCCTCACACACTTCCGGCCCCAACCAGCAGCGAACACCCGGTTCAGGTATCCTGATGTGGGGCCGAGCGCCGGAGAAGAACCAGGCTGTCACTGCGCTGCCCGACGGCCCGGGCAAGACCTGCCGCGGCCTGTTGCAACATATCACTCACCGAGTCATCGCTCTGGTACACGGCGCCCCCCATGCGCAGGCACAGACCTTCAAGCCCGGGAAAGCTCTCGGCGAGTAGCTGACCGAAGGCCGCCTGGAGTTCAGCGGAGCGTTGCTGCAGGCCGGCCTCCGGGCTACGCGGCAAGAGAACGGCGAAGGTTCCGGGTTCCAGCACGAAAGCGTAATCCATGCGGCGCAGCAGCGCGGGCAGCACCGCGCTCCAGCAGCCGAGCAGCTGCTGCATCTCCCGGCTGCCGGGTCCCGGCCCGGCATCGCCGGCAGCGATGGTCAGCAGGATCAGACCAAGCGGATCACCATAGCGGCTGGCACGATCAAGCTCGGCATTGAGCATGCGGTGGAAGTGCCCCTCGCGAAACAGGCCGGTGGTTTCCTCCGCCAACGTGGCCGGTTCGCTACCCGCACCAGGCCGATCACGCTCATCCAGGGTCGGCGCCTCCAGGCAGTGCCGGTGGACATACCCCACCAGCTGTCCCAGCAGGGCAAGTGTGTGTGTCTGTGTTTCAGCCAGCTGGCGCACTTCCCGGCAATACAGATGTATCGCGCCAAGCAGACGACCCCCAGTTTGCACCGGCACCAGGACCACGCCGGCCGATCCTGCACCCGGGACCGGGCTGACATAACGGCTGGCAGCCCTCACGGACAGGCTGCGCACCCGGGAGGGCACCGCCGGCAGAGGCTGGTAGTCCGCCGGCAACAGTCCGTACTGGTGATGAAGGCCGGTGGGGCCACCGGGGCGCGGGGACTCCACCCAGTACAACAGGGCCGCATCCGCGCCGGCCAAATCCGATAGCAGCCGTAACGCCGCCGTATCCCAGGCGGCCATCTCGACACGCCCGGCATGGCCGGCCAGCCACTGGACGCCACGCAACGCACGGCGCGCCAGCACATCGCCCTGTAGAGGACGCACGCCCCGGCCATCCGGCAGATTTCCTTCGATCAGTTTTTCCACGGGCCAGCCAACCTCCTGCTGCGGGGCTGCCGGGCACAGTGACGGGCTGACTACACCCGTCGCCGCACGTCGACCACATTGCGCAGGGAGGCGATCTTGTCCATCAGCCTGCTCATCTGCGCCACATCGCTGATTTCCAGCGTCAGCGTCATCCGTGCACGATGATCATCTTTGCCTGTCGAGGTGTTCACGCCCAGGACATTCAGCTTCTCATTGGTAAGGATAGCCGTGATATCCCGGAGCAGGCCCTGGCGGTCATAGGCATCCACCTGGATATCCACGGGATACTTCTGATCACCCGAGGCCCTCCAGCTCACTTCTACCAGTCTGTGCTCATCCGTCTCCATGAATTGCCGCACATTCTGGCAATCGCGCCGATGGATGGTCACGCCCTGTCCCTGGGTGATGAAACCAATGATGGGATCTCCCGGCGCCGGCTTGCAGCAGCGGGCCATACGCGTCAGCAGATTGCCGACACCGTAAATGGTCACTTCGTCCTTACCGTCGGCGGACTTGCTCGGCCGACTGGTGACCGGCAATTGGTCACCACGCCGGGGTAACACCAGCTCACCCAGCAAACCGGCGATCTGACCGGCGGTGATGTCGCCACGGCCAAGCGCGGCAAGAAAATCCTCCAGCCGAGGGAAGCGGGTTTTCTGCGCCAGGTTTTCCAGGTTGACGTCCCGCAGACCCAGCCGATGCAGTTCGCGATCCAACTCCTGGCGCCCGGCGGCCACGTTCTTGTCGTGATCCTGCTGCTTGAACCAGGCGCGCACCCGGGACCGGGCCCGGGACGTGCGCAGATAGCCCCGAGCCGGATTCAGCCAGTCGCGGCTGGGGCTGCTGGTCTTGGAGGTGAGTATCTCCACCTGGTCACCGTTACGCAGCTCGTAGGTCAGGGGGACAATACGGCCGTTGATCTTCGCGCCCCGGCATCGGTGTCCAATGTCGCTGTGGATGTGGTAAGCAAAATCCAGCGGCGTGGCGCCCCGTGGCAGGTCAATGACATCGCCCCGGGGGCTGATCACGTAGACCCGGTCCTCGAATACCTCGGCCTTGAAGCGATCAATGAAGTCCTCGGCCCCGTTTTCCTCACGCCCCCATTCAAGCAGCTGCCGCAGCCAGGCGATCTTCTGCTCGAAGCGACTGTCACGGCCACCGCCTTCCTTGTAGCGCCAGTGGGCGGCAACGCCCAGTTCCGCCTGCTCGTGCATCTCATGGGTGCGGATCTGCACTTCCAGCGTCTTGCCCTCGGGGCCGATCACCGCGGTATGCAGCGACTGATAGTTGTTCTCCTTGGGCGTGGCGATGTAGTCGTCGAACTCCTTGGGAATATGCTTCCAAATGCTGTGCACCACCCCCAGGGTGGCGTAACAGGCGGCCACGTCATGCACCATGACGCGCAACGCCCGGATGTCGAACAACTCATGAAAATCCAGCCCCTTGCGCTGCATTTTCTTCCAGATGCTGTAGATATGCTTCGGCCGGCCGTACACCTCGGCCTCGATCCCCGCCTGCTTCAACGCCGTGGTGAGTTGCTCGGTCACCTGCCGGATGTAGCGCTCACGGTCCTGCCGTTTCTCCTGCAGGAGGCGCGCAACGCTCTTGTAGGTTTCCGGCTGCAGATAGCGGAAGCAGAGATCCTCCATCTCCCACTTCACATGCCAGATACCCAGACGGTTGGCCAGCGGCGCGTAGATCTCGATGGTTTCGCGGGCAATCAGTCGCTGGCGTTCTTCCGGGAGGGTCTTCAGCGTGCGCAGATCGTGCAGCCGTTCGGCAAGCTTCACGAACACCACCCGAATATCCTGGGCCATGGCCAGTAGCATCTTGCGCAGAGCTTCGGTCTGGGCGTCGCGGCTCACAGTGGCTTCCGGCTGCTCCCGCAGTTCCTTGACCACGTCCATGCGCTCCACGCCTTCCACCAACTCCACCGCGTCGCGATCACACTGCTCACGCAATTTCGACCAGCGGGCGCCCGCCAGCTGCGGGATATCGTGCAGCATGCCAGCAGCCACGGTATGCACATCCAGTTTGAGACTGAACAGGATGGTGGCCACCGACAGGGCATGTTCAAAGTACGGCTCACCGGATGAACGGCACTGGCTGCCGCACACCGCCTGAACGGTATCCCAAGTGTGCGCCAGCAGGGCGCGATCCTCTGCGCCGGGATCCACGCCGACGGCGGCCAGCCAGTTATCCAGACTGACTTCGCCGCTGGCAAACAGATCACTCAGATCGTCAGTTACGCTGACCATGATCAGGAATATGCCCCTGCACCCGCAGGCCTCATCGCCGTCTGCCGCCACCGCGACCCGACCGCCCGGGCCGTGGGCGCCGTTGGTTGAACACAAAGCGCTGGCATTGTACCCGCCCGGCCCGGGGATACCAGCCCGCCGACCCGGTGAAACACTGGTGCATTCTCCGGCGGGCACACACCGGCTTGCCACCGTCTGGATTGGTGTATATATTAACACTACTGTTCAAATAAACAGGATTCATTCATGCAATCCCTGACACCGCGCCAGACCGAGATCCTCCAGTTCATCAAGGATTTCATTGCCGAACACGGCTTCCCCCCCACGCGGGAGGACATCAAGCGCGGGCTCGGTTTCCGCTCCCCGAATGCCGCGGAAAGCCACCTGCGCGCACTGGAGCGCAAGGGCGCCCTGGAGCTGCAGGCCGGCTCATCACGGGGCATCCGGCTGCTGGGTCAGGATCATGAACCGGAAACCGCCGGCCTCCCCATTATTGGTCAGGTTGCCGCCGGTAGCCCGCTATTGGCTGAGGAACATATCCGCGGCCGCTGCGCGCTTGATGCCGGCCTGTTCAACCCCAAGGCCGATTACCTGCTCGCCGTGCGCGGCATGAGCATGCGGGACGCCGGCATTCTGGACGGCGATCTGCTGGCCGTACACAGCACACGCGAAGCGCGCAACGGCCAGATCGTGGTCGCACGCCTACAGGACGAGGTCACGGTCAAGCGCTTCCGGAAAGACGGCAGCCACGTCTGGCTGCTGCCGGAAAACCCGGAATTCGAACCGATTGAAGTGGACTTGCGGAAGGAACCGCTGGTTATCGAAGGCCTTGGCGTCGGGCTGATCCGCAACGGGCTACCGCTCTAGCCACCCCGCGCCAAACCGAGGGCAACAGGAACAGGATGCCCGCCTACAGACACAGCGAGGTCCTCCATGAACGACGCACTCGAGCAACTATTGCAGGAACCGGCGATCTGGCGCGCCGGTGACAACGGGCTCCCCTGGGCAGGACACATTGCCAGCGGGTTCGCCGAACTGGATGCTGCGCTCCCCGGTGGCGGTTGGCCCGACAGCGCACTGACCGAACTGCTGCACGACCAGCATGGCATTGGTGAGCTGCGCCTGTTCATGCCTGCCCTGGCCCGCCTGAGTCGCGCCGGGCGCTGGATCGCGCTGATTGCCCCGCCCCATATTCCTTACGCACCCGCCCTTGCGGCCCAGGGCGTGGACCTTTCTCGCATACTCCTGGTGCACCCACGCCGACAGCAGGATGCCCTCTGGGCCCTGGAACAGGCGTTGCGTTCCGGGACCTGTGCCGCGGTGCTCGCCTGGCCCGGCAGCAACACTACGGCACAGCAGCTCCGGCGACTGCAACTGGCTGCGGAAGCCGGACAAAGCTGGGGGGTACTGTTCCGCGGCAGCGCCTGCGCCGAGCAGGCCTCCCCCTCCGCACTGCGGCTGCACCTGCAGACAGGGGACAGCGAACTGGCCCGGCTCAAGCTGATCAAGTGCCGGGGCGCCCTGACACGGCAAAGCATACAGCTTGACCTGGAGAACCCGCGCACGCGCGCACTTCCGATTCGTCCATCCACCCCGGCTCCTGCGGCTCCGACCGGGCTCACCGGACATTCCCGCTGGCAACAGCGGCCACAACCAGCCCGCCCGCAGCCGGATCCTCAACCCCAGCTACCCTTGCCGCTGGGCAGCGCGCCGGCCCCCGGTGGCGGCGATCCACAGTGGCTACGCCTGGTGCACCACCGGCACGAACGCTGCTGAAACATCCAGGCAGGCCCCGCCGGGCTGAATGGCACCGGCGGGCGAAACAGCAGCCGGCATGTGCATGAAACAACAGCGTTCCCCTGATCATGCTCTGGTTAGCATTGCATCTGCCGCGCTTTCCCCTGGAGGCCCGGAGCCGGGCCCAGCAGGCACCCGGCCCCTGCGCCCTGGTGGAGGCCGGGCGCATCACCCATGTCAACACAGTAGCCGCGGAAGCCGGCATTCAGGCCGGCCTGGGTCTGAGTGCTGCCCGATCACTGGCGCCCGACCTGCAGCTACTGGAACGCCATCCCGCCAGTGAAGCGCAAGCCCTCCGGCAACTGGCCGACTGGGCACTGCAGTTCACCAGCCAGGTCAGCCTCCAACCACCGGACACGTTGTTACTGGAACTGGGCGGCAGCCTGCGCCTGTTCGGCGGTCTGGACACACTGATGACCATGCTGACCCAGGCGCTGGATCAGCTCGGCTACAGTCATCAGCAGGGCACCGCGCCCACACCCGTGGCTGCCTGGCTTCTGGCCCGGCACGGAGACCCGGAGCCGGTACGGGACCGGAGCGCACTACCGCAGCGCCTTGCTCCGTTACCCTGCATTCTGTTGCCCTTGGACACAGCCCGGCAACGGGCCCTTGCGGGCCTGGGCATTCGCACCCTGGGTGACCTGATGGCATTGCCATCGAAAGACCTGGGCAGGCGGCTGGGTCGCACCCCCATGCAACTGCTGGAACAGGCCTTGGGCCAGCGCCCCGACCTCCGCCCGCAGCACCAGCCCGCACGGCATTATCACGGCCATTTGGAGTTCCCCGCCGCCGCGCATTCCAGCAAGTCCATCCTGTTCGCCCTGCAACGCCTGCTGCGGGAACTGGCCGGGCTGCTGCATGGCCTGGAAGCGGGCGTGCAGCAATTGGAGCTGGAACTGGCGCACCATCGCCGCAACCCCACCCGGCTACGCCCCGGGCTGATGCGGCCCAGCCGTTCGACAAAGCGTTGGCTCATGGTGTGCCGGGAACGCCTGGAGCGCCAGGCCCTGCCTGCTCCTGTCATCGCCATCGACTTGCGCGCCGACACGCTACTGCCCCTGGCACCGGAAGCGCTGGCGCTGCTGGACGCAGAAGTGCAGGAAACCCCGGACCGCTGGCTGGAGCTTACCGAACGGCTGAAGGCCCGCTTGGGGGGGCGGACCATTTGCGGGCTCGGCACCCGTGCCGAACACCGCCCGGAACAGGCCTGGCAGACACTGCCACCGGAACAGAGCCCACAACAGCGGGCCAACCCGCACCGCCCATTGTGGTTGTTGAAACAGGCCGAGCCCCTGGTGGTACGGCAAGGCCAGCCTTGCTGGAACGGCCCGCTCGTGCTCTGCCAGGGCCCGGAACGCATCGAAACCGGCTGGTGGGATGGGCACGACATCAGTCGTGATTACTATCAGGCCCGAGCTGCCAATGGCGCCCTGTTGTGGGTCTATCGCGACCGCAGGCCACCTCGCGGCTGGTATCTGCATGGCTTTTTCGGATAACGCCAAGACACCGGTCATTTGACACCAGGCACTCCCCTGCATAGGGTCAAAAGAGGCCAACGGCCCGGAATGGCTCCGAAATCATTGCAAATGCACGGATTTCCGCCGGCATGTCCGTGCTCACGACGTATCACCGCGGGCCGCGCCCCGCCTCAAGCCCGGCGCAGCAACGGAGTTCGCCATGAAACGGTTGCACAATCTGCTGATCGGCCTGTTACTGATGGCCGCTATCCCTCTGGCCCAGGCCGACCGCCTCACAGTGGCCATCCCATCCTCCTTTGTACCGTTCATGTTCCAGGAAGACGGCGAGTGGACCGGCTTCGAAGTGGAGCTCTGGGAGACCATCGCCGAGGAGAACGGCTGGGAGTTTGAGTACAACACCATGAACTTCTCCGGCATCATCACCGCGCTGCAGACCGGCCGGGTGGATGCCGCCATCGCCGCCATCACCATCACGTCCGAGCGGGAGGAGACCATGGACTTCTCCCACGCCTACTACGACAGCGGCCTGATGCTGATGGTGCGCGCGGATAATGACGAGATCCAGAGTATCGACGACCTGGCCGGAAAGCGCCTGGCCGTCACCACTGGCACCACCAGTGACAACTTCGCGGAGGAGAGTCTGCCGGACACCGAGCTCACCCGGTTCTCCCGTGCCGAACAGGCCTACCTGGAAGTCCGCTCCGGCCGTGTGGACGCCGCCCTGCACGACACACCCAACGTGCTTTACTACATCGAGACCGCCGGCGATGGTGATGTGAAGGCTGTGGGCGAGAACCTGGAAGCCCAATCCTATGCCATGGCCTTTCCCCGCAACAGCGAACTGCGCAACGCGGTCAACATCACCCTCCTCGCGATGATGGAAGACGGCCGCTACGCGGAACTCTACGAACGCTGGTTCGGCGAAGCGCCGTAAGCCCACCGGGAGCCCCGGCACCGGGGCTCCCCCACCGATCCGGAGAACCCGCCCATGGATTTCCGCTGGGACGTGGTGTGGAATGCGCTGCCCCAGATGGTGGACGGCGCGCAACTCACTGCCCAGATCACGCTGCTGGGCATTGGTGGCGGCCTGCTAATCGGCACACTCTGCGGCCTGATCACGGCATTTCGCGTGCCGGTGCTGCACTGGCTGGTGTTCGTGTATGTGTCAGTCATCCGTGGCACACCCATCGTGGTGCAGGCCATGTTCATCTATTTCGCCCTGCCGCTGGCGATGGACATCACGCTCTCGGGCTTCGCCGCCGCCTCGCTGTGCCTGGCCCTGAATGCCGGCGCTTATATCACGGAGATCGTCCGCGGCGCCGTGCAATCCATCGACAAGGGGCTTCAGGATGCAGGGCTGGCGCTGGGCCTGTCCTACCCACAGGTGTTGCTGAGCATCGTCGGCCCGCTGGCCTTCCGCCGCACCATTCCTCCGCTGGGCAACCAGTTCATCATCAGCCTGAAGGATTCCGCCCTGTTTCTGGTCATCGGCGTGGCGGAACTGGCCCAGCGCGGTGAACAACTCACCGCGCAGACCGGCCGGGCACTGGAGATCTGGACCGCTGTCGCCGTGTTCTACCTCATCATGACCTTCATCCTGGCCATGATCATGCGCCTGATCGAACGGAGGATGCGCATCCTGTGAGCCGCCTGATCGCCTGCCGCAACCTGTCCAAGCGCTTCGGCACCACCGAGGTGCTGCGTGACATCAATCTGGAAGTGCACCCCGGCGAAGTCGTGGTGATCGTCGGCCCGTCCGGTTCAGGGAAATCCACCCTGCTGCGCTGTCTGAACGTGCTGGAACCCATCAGCGACGGTGAACTGGAGGTGGGCGGCAAGCGGCTCGGCGACCGGGGCACCCGCAAACGCGACATCCGCCGGGAGACCGGCATGGTGTTCCAGCAGTTCAACCTGTTTCCGCACATGACGGCCCGGGACAATGTCATGCTGGGCCCGCGCAAGGTACGCGGCCAATCCCGCCGTGAAGCGGGTGAACTGGCGGACCGCCTGCTGAACCGCGTGGGCCTGGCGGATCGCTCCCACCACTACCCGTCAGAACTCTCCGGCGGACAACAGCAGCGTGTGGCCATCGCCCGGGCGCTGGCGGTGAACCCCCGGGTGATGCTGTTCGATGAACCCACCTCAGCGCTGGATCCGGAGTTACGCGGGGAGGTGCTGCAGGTCATGCAGGGCCTGGCAGCGGACGGCATGACCATGCTCATCGTGACCCACGAGATGCGCTTTGCGGCCGACGTGGCCAGCCGGTTGATCTTCATGGACGAGGGAAGGATTCTGCACGACGGCAACCCCAAGACCCTGTTCCAGGATCCGCCCTCCGACCGCTTCCGGGATTTCCTGCGGCACGTGCAGAGCTGAAAGATCACGACCCCGTTCCGACCGCCGGCCGTAAGGCCGAGACCACGCCGCCGGGCCTACGGCAACGCACCGGCCCGGCCGATGGCCGGCTTACGCCTCGCTCTCCTCCACCGGTTCCCGCACAAACCCCAACTTCCCGGGCATGTCATCCCAGTCCAGACGGCGGACCGGCATTGTGGCGGCCCCTTGCCAGTACAAGCCGGTGTCTTCGCCGGACAGGTGGATCAATGCCTGCTCCAGCGCCTCGACACCCGCCGGCTCTCCCGATTCCGTGGTCAATTGGTCCACGGCCCAATCCAGGTCACCGTCATGAAGCAGGCCAGGCCCGTGCTCGGTATCCAGAACGATGCGTCCGTCCTCATCCAGATACACCGCCTTCACGGTGGTCACCTCGGCCTCCGTGTGGGTCTCCAGCCTGCCGTCAGCGCGGTGGCGGATGATCCACGGAGTGGCATCCAGGGCGATGAACACCCGCTGCGGCCCGTTCTGGAAGTACCAGCACCCACGCTCATCAACCAGGTAGTTGCGGCCGATAAAGGCCCGGAACTGGGCATGAGTAATCCGCTCGCCGTCCAGCAGCCAGTCGCCACGGCGGTTGAGGCGGAGCCAGCCGTACACCGCCGGCACGTTCGGCCAGCGCTGCATGGCCCGTATGACGCTATCGTCCATTATCAGCCTCCTGATTTCGGTCTTCCTGATCTCAGCATACCGGGCGAAGCCTGTATACTCTGCGCCTTCCAACACCCGATCCGCCTGCGATGCCAGGGATGCAGCATGGATGACGCAGTTGTTCAGACACATGAAGAAGCGCTGAGTGCCGGGGATGGCGCCCGAGTCCGCGTCACGCATGTGCGGGGCGCCCGCACCGGGCACCCGCCCGTGGTCTATCTGCCGGGCATGTTCACCGCCCGCAATTTCTGGATTTCCGCCACGGGCATCGGCCTTGCGGCCTATCTGGCACAGCAGGGGTTTCCGGGCCTGGTGGTGGAACGCCGCCGCACCGGCTGCGGGGGCCGCCCGGGGCTTGAGGATCACCTGACGCAGGATCTCCCGCTGGTTCAGGACCTGGTGGAGCGCACGTGGAAGCGGCCGGCCTTCTGGATGGGCCACTCCTTCGGCGGCGTGCTCGCCGCCCGGGCGACGGCAGATTGCCTGGATCAGTCACGTGTCCTGGGGCTTGTGCTGTTTGCCGCCCAGTTCGAAGTGGGCAAGCGCGGACTGCATCCGCCGGTGTCCTGGCTCACGAACCTGGTCTCCCGCAGCCTCGGCCGTTTCCCCGCCCGCCGCTTGGGACTGGGGCCGATGGATGAGCCGCCGGAGGCCATGGAGGACGCCGTACGGCAGGTCACCGAGGGCCGGCGCAAGCCGGACATCCGCGAATCGCTGCGGCGCGTGGAGGTGCCGGTGCTGGCCATCTCCGGACTCGGCGACCGGGTGGACCCCACCGAAGGCTGCGAACGGCTCATCAGCCATTTCTCAAGCACAGACAAGCGGTTTCTCGCAGCAGGCAGAAAAACCGGCTTCCTCGAGGACTACGATCATCCGGGCATCGTGGTGAGCAAACCGGCCCAGCAGGAGATCTGGCCACTGGTCCTGGACTGGCTGATCCACCGTATCCCCGCCAACTGACGAGGATCCAGTGCCGCACCTACCCCATGCTGTGCGCGGTACCTGACAATGCAGCAGGTGGCTTCGAACCGGCCGAGGAGTTGGGGGTTATCGTTGCGGACACGCATGAAAATACATCCCTGTAGCTTGTCGGCGGCGTCCATGCCGCCGACAGTCCGCAATACAATCCCGACATCCTCTGCCGACTCGAAGCCACCAAATGAACCCAAACCGTGAC
>SLCE01000078.1 GCA_007125985.1 Ectothiorhodospiraceae bacterium
ATCAGATCCAGGCTGAGCCTGAGGCCACCCCACAGCACGAGCCGGCGCCCGACGAGACGCCCGCGGTGACGACCCAGGAATCGGAGGAAACAGTTCCCGAACCGGAACAGCTCGCTGAGGAGCCGGAGCCGGATGTGCAACAGCCGCTCTCTCTGGTGGACGCGCGCCAACAGGTTGCACGGGATATCGCCGACACGAGCCAGACCATTGACTGGAACGCGCGCTGGCCGAGCAAGCAGCGGATCAATGCGCGCACCCGATCACATGCGGCCGCAGCCTATATGCATGCCTGGATCGAACGGGTGGAACAGATCGGCAACCTGAACTACCCGGACGAGGCCCGGCGACGCGGACTCTCCGGCACGTTGATCGTGGAAGTCACCTTGTTCCCGGACGGCTCTGTGGAGGAGATCCAGATACTGGAACCCTCGCGCCACGCGGTGCTGGATCAGGCCGCAGTGCGCATCGTGGAACTGGCCTCCCCGTTCTCCCGGGTGCCGGACGACGTGCTGCAGGGCAGAGACCGTCTGGTGATCACGCGAACCTGGGAGTTCGTCCGCGGCGAACGGCTCCGCGCACAGTAAGCGACAACCATGAATCATCCTGAAAAAACGGCCACAATAATAACAATGTGGTCTGCATGCCTGGAACGCACAGATGTCCGAGAGCAACAGCCTGAGCAACCATTTTCTGATCGCCATGCCCTCGTTGGAGGATCCCAACTTCCAGCGCACGGTCACCTTCCTTTGCGAGCACAACGCGGACGGCGCCCTGGGC
Organism: Ectothiorhodospiraceae bacterium; assembly: GCA_007125985.1. Classification (GTDB taxonomy): domain Bacteria; phylum Pseudomonadota; class Gammaproteobacteria; order Nitrococcales; family Aquisalimonadaceae; genus LSCE01. The sequence continues at coordinate 778 of SLCE01000078.1, forward strand.
ATCGTCATCAACCGCCCCACGGATATCAGGCTCGGGGAACTGCTGGACCACCTGGAGACGCCGGCGCAGGACAATGCCACTGCGGCACACCCGGTGTACATGGGTGGACCGGTGCAACGGGAGCGCGGATTCGTGCTACACCCGCCGGACGATCGCTGGGATTCATCCCTGCGGGTTTCCGACCGGGTGGCCGTGACCACGTCACGGGACATTCTGGCAGCCATCGCCAAGGGCAACGGGCCGGAGCAGTTCCTGGTGGCACTGGGTTATGCGGGCTGGGGCGCGGGACAACTGGAGCAGGAAATGGCGGATAACGCCTGGCTCAGCGGACCAGCGGATGCGGACGTGATTTTTCGGCGTAGCAACGAGGAACGCTGGCGGGCCGCCGCCGCCCTGCTCGGCGTGGACATCACGCTGCTGTCTTCCGACACCGGCCACGCCTGACATGCCCAGGCTCCAGGTTCTGGGCTTCGACTTCGGCCTACGCCGTATCGGTGTCGCCGTGGGCGAGACCGTCACCGGCAGCGCGCACCCCGTCACCACATTGCAGTGCGCCCAGCCGGGCCAGGTGGACTGGGATGCCATCACCCGACTCATCGCGGAGTGGCAGCCGGACGCGCTGGTGGTCGGCCTACCCCAGCGGGATGATGGCAGCGACGGCGAGATGGCGCAGGCTGCCCGACGGTTCAGTCGCCGCCTTCAGGGCCGCTACGGCCTGACGGTGCATCTGGTCGACGAACGCCTCAGTTCCCAGGAGGCGCGGGAACGGCTCCATGATCGCGGCGGCAGGGCTCGCCGCGACAAAGCGGCGATTGATATGATCGCCGCCAGCGTCATTCTGGAAACCTGGCTAAGGGAACACGCCCAATGAGCAAACCACCCTCCGTTGACACCTTGCTGACCGACATGAGCGATCAGCTGCGACGACTGTTGCAGGCGCGCCGGATTGAACGCCCGGTCATGATCGGTATTCACACCGGCGGCGCATGGGTCGCGGAGCGACTGCACCGGGCACTGGGGCTGGAGGACCCGCTGGGCACACTGGATATCTCCTTCTACCGCGACGACGTGGGCACCCGGGGCGTCCAGCCCCAGGTGCGGCCCTCTCGGCTCCCGTTTCCAGTGGACGACCGCACGGTAATCCTGGTGGACGATGTGATTTACAGCGGCCGGACCATCCGTGCCGCCCTGAATGAGATATTCGACTACGGCCGGCCCAGCGCGGTTCTGCTGGCAACGCTGGTGGATCGTGGCGGGCGTGAGTTGCCCATCGCGCCGGACGTCACGGGTGCTGCCATCGAACTTCCCGAGGGCCTGCAGATCAAGCTGCAAGGCCCTGCCCCCTTGGAACTGGTGACCAGGGAAAGCCGATGAAGACCATTCAACTGGATGACGCCGGGCGACTGCGGCACTTTCTTACCGTGGAAGGGCTGCCGCGCTCGCTACTGGAGCGAATACTCGACACCGCCGAATCGTTTTCCGGGGTGATTGAGAAATCCGTGAAAAAAGTGCCGCTGCTGCGCGGGCGCACCATCATCAATCTGTTCTTCGAACCCAGCACGCGCACCCGGACCACCTTTGAGCTGGCGGCCAAGCGGCTGTCCGCGGATGTGCTCAATATCAATGTGGCCACCTCCGCCACCAGCAAGGGTGAGAGCCTGCTGGACATGCTCCGCAACCTGGAGGCCATGCAGTGCGACATGTTCGTGGTGCGGCACGCGGACAGCGGCGCCGCGCATTTCATCGCGCAGCATGTGGCGCCGCACGTCAGCGTGGTCAACGCCGGTGACGGCAGCCACGCCCATCCCACCCAGGCCATGCTGGACATGTACACCATTCGCCGCCACAAGGGGGATTTCGAACCGCTGCGGGTGGCGATCGTGGGCGACATTCTGCATTCCCGGGTGGCGCGCTCACAGATTCATGCCCTCAACGCGCTCGGAACCGGTGAAGTCCGGGTGGTGGCGCCGCGCACCCTGCTGCCGCGGGACGTGGGCAGCCTGGGCGCCCATGTTTATCACGATATCCGCCAGGGGTTGAAGGACGTGGACGTGATCATCACGCTGCGCCTGCAACGGGAGCGCATGCAGGGGGCGCTTCTGCCCAGTGAGCATGAGTACTACCAGCTCTACGGCATCAGCCAGGAGCGGCTTGCGCTGGCGCGGCCGGACGCCATTGTCATGCATCCGGGCCCCATCAATCGCGGCGTGGAGATCGAATCGGCCGTCGCCGATGGGCCGCAATCCGTGATCCTCAACCAGGTCACCAACGGTATCGCGGTGCGCATGGCGGTGATGTCCCTGTGCCTGGAAGGCCGCGGCGCGGCGGAGGAGGAGTTTGCATGAACCGCCTAACACTCTCCGGGGGGCGACTGGTCTGCCCCGGCAATGGGCTGGACCGCGTTGACAGCCTGCACGTGGCGGATGGTCATATTGTCGCCATCGGCGCCGCGCCCGATGGCTTCCAGGCCGACCACACGCTGGATGCCAATGGCCTCGTGGTTTTGCCGGGCCTGGTGGATCTGGCAGCCCGCCTGCGGGAGCCGGGCGAGGAACACAAGGCCAGCATTGCCAGCGAAGTCCTGGCCGCCGCCGCTGGCGGCATCACCAGCCTGTGCGCGATGCCGGACACCAGCCCGGTCACCGATACCACGGCGGTGGTGGAACTGGTGACACGGCGCGCCCGGCAGGCGCACCGCTCCCGAGTCATCCCCATCGCCGCACTCACCCAGAAACTGGCCGGGGAGCAGCTCACGGAGATGGCGGCCATGAAAGCCGCCGGCTGCGTGGCTGTCAGCGACGGCGGGCGCCCGGTGATGAACACGCTGGTGCTGCGCCGGGCCATGGAATACGCCGCCACCCAGGACCTCACCGTGATGCTGACGCCGGTGGACCCTTACCTCAGCGAGGGCTTCCACATGCATGAGGGCTGGGTGGCCACCCGCCTTGGCATTGCCGGCATTCCGGTGGCCGCTGAAACCGCTGCCCTGGCCCGCTATCTGGCGCTGGCAGAGGAAACCGGCGCCCAGGTCCATTTCCAGCGCATTTCCTCGGGTCGTGGCGCGGCCATGGTCAAGGAGGCCAGAGAGCGCGGGCTGCCAGTGACCGCCGACGTGGCCATGCACCACTTGTTCCTCACGGAGATGGATGTGAGCGGCTATGACAGCCAGTGCAATGTGCAGCCGCCGTTGCGCAGCCATGCTGACCGCGAGGCCCTGCGTGCCGCCGTGGCCGACGGCAGCCTGCAGGCCATCTGCTCCGATCACCAGCCCCATGAACCCGATGCCAAGCAGGTGCCTTTCGTCAGCGCCGAGCCGGGGATTTCCGGGCTGGACTCCCTGCTGCCGCTGGGTCTGCGCCTGGTGGAAGAAGGTCTGCTGGAGCTATCCACTCTGTTGCGGCGCCTGAGCCTGGAGCCTGCCGGTATCCTGGGCCTACCGGGCGGCCACCTGCAGCCCGGCGCTCCCGCAGACCTCTGCCTGCTGGATCCGGAGCAGATCTGGCGCCTGGACACCGACACCATGTTGAGCCGGGGCAAAAACAGTCCGTTCCTGGGCTGGGAGTTCACGGGGCGGGTACGCCAGACATTGCTGCAGGGGCGGGTGATTCACGGCCAGGCAGGGACACCGGAACCGGTGGCCGGCTGATGCGCCTGAACGGGAACAGGGAGCTGCCCGGCGGCGCCCGCCTGATTCAGGTAGCCACCACGCTGGCGGCGCAAGCACAGCCCGGCCACTGGTTCAGGCTCAGGCTGGACACCCGTGAGCTAACGCTTCCCGCCCTGGACGCCTCCCCCCGGGAAGGCTGGATTGCATTCCAACTCGCAGCGCCCGTGGGCCAGCATATCCGCCACCTGCCCTATGGCAGCCCGTGTACGCTTCACGGGCCCCTGGGAGCCGCCTTCCCGCCACCCGTCGGCGACCGGCGGCGGTTGCTGCTGGTGGACGAAACCGGGCTCGCCTGCGCACTGTTTTCCAGCACGGTCGCCGCCGTATCGCCCACGCTGGTACTGGCTGAACTGAGCACCACACCACCACCGGTACGGCTCTGCCCATCACGTTTTCTGGTCACCGGCCTGCCGCCCGGAGCGATTGCGGGGCTGGCCCCTCTGGAGTCTGCTGGCATCGCCAGCCGGACCGCCCACCCGGCGGGGCTCCCGGGCTGCGCGGACGGTGATATCAACACCCTGCTGGACGCCTGGCTGGATCACCGCAGCGCCCAGGAGCGCTGGCAGGCCTGCGCCACAGTCGCCGGGAGCGAGGACTTCGTGGAACGGGTGGAATCCCGCTTGCGCGGTCGGGTCGGACAGCATCGCGGGTATCCGCCGCCCACCACACCGGGTTACTGACCTTTAAGGGGGGAAGCACCATGGGTTCAGCGCTTCCCAAGCCGCGTGCGTGTTTCCTTCCGGTGTGGAAGAAACCGCTGAAAGCCTAGTATGCTTTGGTGCAGGGCCATGTAGCTGCTACAGGCCCTGGCGAAACCAGGAACAGGCTGGAGGAGATGGACAAATGCCCACCTGGCGTTGCTTCGTCCACGGGAACGGTCATGGCCCGGACTGGGACGAGGATGCAGAGGAAATCGTCGTACAGGCGGACAGCGAGGATGCAGCCGTGACTGCGGCCATCAAGGAGCTGGAACTGGAAGCCGCGGCCAGCAACGTGGCGCTACCCAAGGTCAAAATCGTCTGCGAAGCCGTTGAAGACTGATCGGCGCTAGTCTGGCTTCGCGTGGCGGCCGCTGATACAGCGGTCGGGAATCACGATCGAGGGCGACCAGGGCCAATCACAGCGAGGGCAACGCTTGCCTTCGCCACGGAGCCATTTGTTCCACGCCAACAGGGCGAACAGAAACTCCGCGGCGGCAACCACTGCGGCCAGCAGCGCCAGGCCGGCCAGCAGACTGGCCACGGTAAGCAACAGCTGACTGTCCGCCCCTGCCCGCTCCATCAACAGCATGGCGACCAGCAGGCTGGCCGCCGCCAGCATTGCCAAGCCCACCACCGGGCGGCACAACCGCCACAACACTTCCCCTGCGTTCTTCACACGCACCACTCCCCGGCACCCATCCCACGGGGCACCCACCTGCGTTACACTCGCCGCCATGGACCCGCGACTCGCCCTGCCCATAGTGTATCAGGACGCCGACTTCGTGGCCGTGGACAAACCCCACGGCCTGCTGGTACACCGCACCCACCTCTCCGGCAGCCGCGACGCGGCATTGCAGCGCCTGCGTAACCAGCTTCGACAACGGGTGTATCCGGTTCACCGTCTGGACCGCCCCACTTCCGGGGTGCTGCTGTTCGCCCTCAACCCCGATGCGGCACGCGCCCTGGCGCTACAGTTCGAACATCGCCAGGTGCAGAAGCATTACCTGGCGATCTGTCGCGGCTGGGCCCCGGAAAGCGGCGTGATCGACTACCCCATCGGCGACGGCGCCGAGCCACAGCCGGCGGTGACCCGATACCGGCGACGGGCCACCGTGGAACTGCCCATCCCGGTGGGCCCGTACCCCGCTGCCCGCTACTCCCTGATGGATGTCTGGCCGGAAACCGGACGCATGCATCAGATACGGCGCCACTTCGCCCATATCCGGCATCCGCTGATCGGGGACACCACGCATGGCGAGGGCCGTCACAACCGGCTGTTCCGGCAACACTTCGACTGCTACCACCTGCTGCTTCGGGCCGACAGCCTGCGCTTTCAACACCCGACCACGGGCAGCCTGATTCACATCTGCGCCCCATTGCCGGAGCGCTGGCAGAATCTGCTGCTGGCGCTGGGCTGGGCGGAAGCCGCAGCGCAGCCGGCACCACTCATGCCGACGTCGGGCGGTTGACCGGGGAGCACTGCAGCATGCCGATACCGCTCCGCGAGCATGAGGTCGAGATCAGCATCCGCAAAAGCAGGTTCATCGCACGCGCCGGCCCGGCCGACACACGGGACGCGGCCATGGCCTTGCTTGAACGCATGCGCCAACGCTATCCGGATGCCCGCCACCATTGCTGGGCCTATCTTCTGGGTCAGCCAGAATCAGCCAGCAGCGCAGCGACCAGCGACGACGGCGAACCCGGCGGCACCGCAGGCAAGCCGATTCTCAACGTGATCCAGCACAAGGGGCTCGGTGACGTCATGGTGGTGGTCAGCCGGTACTTCGGGGGTATCAAGCTGGGCGCCGGGGGGCTGGTCCGCGCTTATGCGGGGGCGACCGAGGCGGTACTCTCGGAACTCCCGACAGCTGCACCACAGCCACGCACAGCGGTAACGCTAAGGCTGGATTTTCCTCGGGAGCAGGCACTGCGGCACTGGGCGCAGGTGCACGATGCAGAGATTCTCGCGGTGCACTACGGGGAACAGGTGGGCATGCGGTTGCGGGTTCCCGACACCAAGCTATCGGACCTGGACACATTCTGCGCCGCACTGCGGGATGTGCGGCGCATGGAATGCTGATGGGGGCTGTCAGTCGCGACCGTCCTCGTCCACCTCCAGGCTGATTTCCTCGGCCGCGGCCTGAAAGCGCTCCTCCCGGTTCTCGGCCCCGAGTTTCGCCTGCAGACGCACCTCATTGGCGGAATCGGCGTAACGGATGGCATCGTCGTAAGTGATCTGGCCCTCCTTGTAGAGCTCGAACAGGTGCTGGTCAAAGGTCTGCATGCCCTGCTCACGGGAGCGCTTCATGATTTCCTTCAGCTCATGCACCTCACCCGCGCGGATCTTGTCCTGCACCAGCGGGGTGCCGATCATGACCTCCACCGCCGCCACACGCCCTTTGCCATCGGGGGTCGGCACCAGCTGCTGGGCCACCACCCCTTTCAGGTTCAGGGACAGATCCATGAACAACTGGTTATGCCGTTCCGGCGGGAAGAAGTTGATGATGCGGTCCATGGCCTGGTTGGCATTGTTGGCATGCAAGGTGGCCAGGCACAGGTGGCCGGTTTCGGCGAAGGCGATGGCGTAATCCATGGTTTCCTTGGTCCGGATCTCACCGATCAGGATCACATCCGGCGCCTGCCGCAACGTGTTCTTCAGCGCCGTCTCGAAGGATTCGGTGTCAATGCCCACCTCGCGCTGGGTGACGATGCAACCCTGGTGCTGGTGGATAAACTCGATGGGGTCCTCGATGGTGATAATGTGCCCAGTACTGTTGCGGTTGCGGTAACCGATCATGGAGGCCAGCGAGGTGGACTTACCGGTGCCGGTAGCGCCCACAAACATGACCAGACCACGCTTGGTCATGGCCAGATCCTTCAACACCGGCGGCAATCCCAGGTCTTCCATCTGGGGGATCACGGTCTCGATCCGGCGCAGTACCATGCCGCAGTGATTGCGCTGGTAGAAGGCGCTGACCCGGAAGCGCCCGAGCCCGCTGGCGCTGATGGCGAAATTGCATTCGTGCGTGCGATCGAACTCCGCCTGCTGCGCAGACGTCATGATCGAATACACCACTTGCTTCGCCTGATCGGGTGTGAGTTTGGTCTTGGTCACCGGCGTCACCCGCCCCGCAATCTTCATGCAGGGAGGCATGCCAGCTGTGATGAAAAGGTCAGAACTCTTCTTGTTGACCATGAACTCGAGCAAGGCATTGAAATCCATCGTGCTCTCTCCCTGAAATGCCGCCGCAGACGCAGCGGGCGGCCGGCGCTAAAACTCAGGTGAACAAGTCCTTGTTCAGGGCTTTTATGCGAGCATCCTGCTTGCTAACCAACCCCTTCCGGACCAGGCCCTGCAGGCACTGATCCAGGGTCTGCATACCCACGTTCTGACCAGTTTGGATCGACGAATACATCTGTGCCACCTTGTCCTCGCGGATCAGGTTACGAATGGCGGGTGTGCCGATCATGATCTCGTGGGCCGCCACCCGCCCACCGCCGATCTTCTTCAGCAGGGTCTGGGAGATCACCGCACGTAGCGACTCCGACAACATGGAGCGCACCATGGATTTCTCGGCGGCCGGGAACACATCGATAATACGGTCAATGGTCTTGGCCGCGGAACTGGTGTGAAGCGTACCGAATACCAGGTGGCCGGTCTCGGCGGCGGTGAGCGCCAGGCGGATGGTTTCCAGGTCACGCATCTCGCCCACCAGAACCACATCCGGGTCCTCACGCAGCGCGGAACGCAACGCCTCGGCGAACCCCAGTGTGTCACGGTGAACCTCACGCTGGTTCACGAGACATTTCTTCGATTCGTGCACGAACTCGATGGGGTCCTCGATGGTGAGGATGTGTTCGTGATACTTCTCGTTCTTGTAGTTCACCATCGCCGCCAACGTGGTGGACTTACCGGAGCCGGTCGGCCCGGTCACCAGCACCAGGCCACGCGGATTGTCGGAAATCTCCTTGAACACTTCCGGTGCGGAGAGTTCCTCCAGGGTCAGTACGTTGGACGGGATGGTTCTGAATACCGCACCGGCGCCACGATTCTGGTTGAAGGCATTAACGCGGAAACGCGCCAGGTTGGGGATCTCGAAGGAAAAATCGGTCTCGTAGAACTCCTCGTAGTCCTTCCGCTGCTTGTCATTCATGATGTCATAAATCAGGGCATGCACCTGTTTATGATCCATGGCAGGCAGGTTGATTCGACGGATATCCCCGTCCACCCGTATCATCGGTGGCAACCCGGCCGACAGGTGAAGGTCCGAGGCGTTGTTCTTCACGCCGAAGGCGAGCAGATCCGCAATATCCATGTGATTCCCTGCGTTATCCTGTTGTTGTTTCCGATGCCCGTCGCGCCAACTTATCCGGAATCTCCTGGCGCGGCGTGGCCATGGTCCCGGCTACGGTAAGTGATTCAAGGTACCCAGGCAATATGAGCACCATTGCTGAACGGCTCTCGCGCGTCCGGGCACGCATCTCCCGGGCGGAACAGGACTACGGTCGACCGGCAGGCAGCGTGCAGTTGCTGGCCGTCAGCAAGACCAAACCCGTTTCCGCCATACTGGCCGCCATCGAGGCGGGACAGCGCGCGTTTGGCGAGAATTACCTGCAGGATGCCCTGCCCAAACAGGAGGCGCTGGCAGGCCAGCCCATCGCCTGGCATTTCATCGGCCCGATCCAGTCCAATAAAACAAAAGCCATTGCCGCCGGCTTTGACTGGGTTCACAGTCTGGAACGGGAAAAGATCGCCCGGCGACTGAATGATCAGCGCCCGGACAACCTTGCACCGTTGAACATCTGCCTACAGGTAAACGTCAGCGGTGAGGCCAGCAAAGCGGGGCTGGATCCCGGGTCGGTGCAAGCGCTGGCGGACGTGGTGGCGGGGCTTCCCCGCTTGCGGCTGCGGGGCCTGATGTGCATCCCGGCCCCGGCCCGGGACCTGGACGCGCAGCGCAGACCGTTCCGGCAGCTGCGCGAGCTGCAGGAGACGCTGCTTGCCAACGGTCTGGCAGTGGATACCCTGTCCATGGGCATGTCCGGCGACCTGGAGGCCGCTGTGGCCGAGGGCAGCACCCTGGTCCGGGTCGGCACCGATATCTTCGGCGCGCGGGATTGATCGCGGCGCAACAACAGCATGGCAAGAACGGAAGGAAGACGCAGATGACGCAGCCAACCATTGCCTTCATCGGGGGCGGCAACATGGCCAGCAGCCTGATCGGCGGCCTGCTGGCCGACGGCTACCCGGCAGCGCGAATCCGTGTGGCGGATCCGAATCCTGAACAACGTCGGGCTTTACAGCAGCGCTTCGCCATCACGGTAACCGGCGACAACCTGGAGGCCGCCCATGGCGCCACCGGCGTGGTGCTGGCGGTCAAACCCCAGGTGATGCGCGCAGTGGCCGAGGAACTGGGGCCCACCATCCTGGACAATCACGCGGTGGCCATCTCCATTGCCGCCGGCATTCGCGAGCCTGACCTGCGGCGCTGGCTGGGCGGGGAGGCGGCGGTGGTCCGCACCATGCCCAACACGCCATCACTGGTGGGAAGCGGCGCCACGGCCCTGTATGCCAACCCGCATGTGACCACGGACCAGCGGGAACTTGCCGAGGCACTGATGCGGGCCGTGGGCCTGGTGCAGTGGCTGGACGATGAGCCCCTGATGGATGCGGTGACCGCTGTGTCCGGAAGCGGGCCAGCCTACTTCTTCCTGTTAATGGAGCTGATCGAGGATGCAGGGGCAAAGCTGGGCTTGCCTCGCGAGACGGCCCGCCTGTTAACCCTGGAAACCGCTCTGGGCGCGGCGCGCATGGCTCTGGAAAGCGATGACGATGCACAAACCCTGCGGCGTAAGGTGACTTCACCCGGCGGCACCACGGAACGGGCCATCAACACGCTGGAGGAAGGGGATATCCGCGCCCTGATGGACCGTGCCATCCAGGCCGCCGCACAACGCGCCCGCGAACTGGGCGACCAACTGGGAGCACAGTGACGCATGTCGGGAAACTATTTCAGCGACCCCATGGCCTTTCTGGTCAGCACCGTGATCGGCCTCTACATTCTCGCCATCATGCTGCGCTTTCTGTTGCAGGCAGTGGGGGCCAATTTCTACAACCCCCTGTCGCAGATGCTCGTGAAGATCACGCATCCTGTACTCGGCCCGGTGCGCCGGGTGATCCCGAGCCTGGGACGCTACGACACGGCCTCCATCGCGGTGATGCTGGTACTGCAGTTTCTGGCGCTGTGGCTGGCATTCCGCATCCAGGGCCAGGGAGTGCCGGTGGGGCCGCTGGCAGTGATCTCGGTGTGGGAACTGGTCAACCTGCTGCTCAACGTGTTCCTGTTCGCGATCATCATTCGCGTGGTGGTGAGCTGGATCAACCCGGCCAGTTACCATCCCGCGCTGGAACTGATCGACAACATCACGCGTCCGGTGATGGCACCGGTGCAGCGCCTGCTGCCAAATACCGGGGGCCTGGATTTCTCGCCCATGATCGTGCTGGTCGGCATCTGGTTCCTGAAGATGCTCCTGCGCCCGATCTTCATGGATCTGGCCCGCACCATGGGATGAGCCGGGCAGTAAGGCGTTGCCCGGCCAGTCCAGCGCCAGTAGACTTGCATGCTTTTCCGTCATAACGGAGCCAAAGCCGCTGATGTCCAAGGAATTCCCGGCCGACTCCATCGGCCTGGTCAGCCCCCGTACATTGAAACTGGACGAGCCGCTGGAACTTGACGGCGGTCAGGTGCTGCCCGGCTTCGAGTTGGTGTACGAGACCTATGGCACGCTGAACACCGATCGCAGCAACGCGGTGCTCGTGGAGCATGCTCTGTCCGGCCATCATCATGCGGCGGGTTATCACGCGGGTGAACGCAAGCCCGGCTGGTGGGAGACCTGTATCGGCCCGGGGAAGCCCATCGACACCAACCGCTTTTTCGTCGTCTGCAGCAATAACCTGGGTGGCTGCCACGGCTCCTCAGGCCCGCAGAGCATCAACCCGGAATCCGGCCGGATCTACGGTGCGGATTTTCCCATTGTCACGGTTAACGACTGGGTTCGCAGCCAGGCCCGGCTCGCCGATGCGCTGGGCATCGACACCTGGGCGGCTGTAGTGGGCGGCAGCCTGGGGGGGATGCAGGCGCTGCAATGGTCGATCATGTATCCGAAACGGCTGCGGCACGCGGTGGTGATCGCCGCCGCCCCGAAACTGTCGGCCCAGAATATTGCCTTCAATGAAGTGGCTCGGCAGGCCATTATCACCGACCCGGAGTTCCACGACGGCCATTATCTGGAGCATGACACCATCCCGCGCCAGGGGCTGGCACTTGCTCGCATGCTGGGGCACATCACCTATCTGTCCGATGATGCCATGGGGGCGAAATTCGGCCGCGAGCTGCGGGAAGGCCGTTTCAACTTCAATTACGAAGTGGAGTTCCAGGTGGAAAGCTACCTGCGTCATCAGGGGCAGTCCTTCGTGGACCGTTTCGACGCCAACACCTATCTCCTGATGACCAAGGCGCTGGATTACTTTGACCCGGCCGCGAATTTCGACAACGACCTGTCCGCGGCACTGGCCGGCGTGGAGGCGTCCTACCTGGTGGTCTCCTTCACCAGCGACTGGCGGTTTCCGTCCAGCCGCTCCCGGGAAATCGTCCGCGCCCTGCTGGATGGGGACAAGGACGTGGTGTACTCGGAAATCGAAGCCCACCACGGGCATGACGCCTTCCTCATGCCCATCGATGAGTACCTGCAGCTGTTTTCTGCCTATATGGACCGGGTGGCCCGGGAGGTGGGGGCATGAATCTGGAATTGCGGCCGGAATTCACCATTATCAGCGACTGGATCGCCCCCGGAAGCCGGGTGCTGGATCTGGGCTGCGGCGACGGCACGCTGCTGCGCCATCTGCGGGAAACACGGGAGGTCACCGGCTATGGCCTGGAGATCGACCCTGCGAACATTCTGCAGTGCGTTAAGAACGGCATTAATGTCATCCAGACCGACCTGGACGAGGGTCTGCAGGATTTTGATGCCGATTCCTTCGATTACGTTGTCATGACGCAGACCCTGCAGGCCATGCATTACCCGGACCGGCTGCTGGAGGAAATGCTGCGCATCGGCCGTCAGGGCATTGTCACTTTCCCCAACTTCGGCCACTGGCGACTGCGCTACCATCTGGCCCTGCGCGGGCACATGCCCATGAGCCGGGCCCTGCCCCACAGCTGGTACAACACGCCGAACATCCATCTGTGCACCATCAATGACTTCGAGCAGCTCTGCCGGGAACGCAGCATCCGCGTCCTGGACCGAAACCTGGCCGATGACCGCTACCGCGACCGCTGGACGGCGCGCCTGTGGCCCAACCTGATGGGCGCGATTGCCATCTACCGGTTTGAACATGAACACAGTGGTGCGAAACGGGGGAACGCGGCATGAGCGCGCGGACTTGCGGCTTGATGCTACAGACGCTACTGATCGTGGCCCTGGTGGCGCCCCTGAGCGCCGCGCAGGCGGGTTCCGCACGCTTCGGGGACTACCACATCCATTACGCCGCCCAGCCCACGGCCGGGCTGTCGCCGGAGGTTGCCCAGCAGTACGGCATTGTGCGAAGCCGGGCACAGGCCATGGTGATCATCAGCGTGCGGGAAAACGACGCACCGGTCCCGGCCCGCGTCAGCGGCGGTGTCCAGACTGATTCCGGCCAACAGCGGGACATCCGCTTCCGGCGCGTGGAGGCCGGTGGCGCGGTCAACTATGTGGGCACATTCCGAGCCAAGCACATGGAAACACTGAATTTCCAACTGGAGGTGTTCCCGGAGACGGCACAGCGGAACTATCCGGTCCGCTTCCGGGAAACGTTCTACATGGATTAGGAGCAGGCGTTCCTAGTTCGGCTGCTGCCGGGTCACGTAGGCACCCTGCTCCGGCTTGAAGGCGGAGAACAGGTTTTCCAGCAGTGGATGGCTGACGGGGCGCCCGCTCCCGTCGCCGAGTAGTTGGTCTTCCGGAACGTAAGTGGCCAGTTCCGAGCCGTCCACCAACAGTTGGTACCAGGGCTGCTCCCGGTCGGGCTCCCCGGGCGCCATGGCCTGATACCAGGCTTCCGTGGCGGAGAAACGCGGATCCACATCCACCACCACACCTCGATACCCGAACAAGCGGTGATAAACCAGCTGTCCGGGATGGAATTTGGCTGTCACCATTTGCATTCGCTTCCACTCCTGAGAAACTGATGGAAACGGAGCGGACCGGAAACATACTGTCCGGTCTGTCTTCCTTCTGCCGATATTGGGTCGGCAGCGCTTCAAACCAAGGACTGAGCCGCCATCATGAGCATCTGGATCTATACCCATTCCGCCTGTCTGCAGCACGATACCGGCCCGGGGCATCCGGAATCCGCCGAGCGCCTACAGGCTCTGCTCACACGGCTGCGTGAACCGGATTTCAGCGAGGTCACCTGGCAGGAGGCGCCTGCAGCGAGCAAGGACCAGCTGGCGCGGGTTCATGAGTCTGCCTACGTCGATGCCATGCTCGCCCGCATCCCCAAGGAGGGGCTGGCATCCATTGACGGGGACACGGTGATCTCTCCGGCTTCCGGCGAGGCCGCTCTGCGCTCCGCCGGTGCCGCGGTGGCGGCGGTGGACGCCGTCATGAGTGGCCAGACACAGCGCGCCTTCTGCGCCATCCGCCCACCGGGGCATCATGCGGAGCCCGCCACAGCCATGGGCTTCTGCCTCTTCAACAACGTGGCGGTCGCCGCGGCCCATGCCCGGGCGGAGTATCATGTGGACCGTGTCGCCATTGTGGATTTCGATGTGCATCACGGCAATGGCACCCAGGCCATGTTCGCGGGCAAGCGCGGCTACATGTACTTCTCCACCCACGAGCACCCGCTGTTTCCGGGTACCGGACATGCACCCATGCCCGGTGTGGACAACGTGGTGAACGTGCCGCTGAACCGCTTCACCGGCTCGGCGGATTTCCGCGATGCGTTCCGGGAGTTCATCATCCCGCAGCTTGAACAGTTCGGGCCGCAGCTGCTGCTGATCTCCGCCGGCTTCGATGCCCATGAACTGGATCCTCTGGCCAACCTATCGTTGACCACGCAGGACTACATCTGGGCCACGGAACAGCTCACTTATGTGGCCAACCGATTCTGTAACGGCGCCATTGTGTCCCTGCTGGAAGGGGGGTACGACCTGCAGGCCGTCGCCGATGCCGGTGCCGCCCACATCCGCACATTGGCAGACAACCTGGCCTGAGGCCGATCACCGCGCCGCCTGACCGATTAATTCGGGCTTGACACAGCAGCGCCACACCGTTCCACCACCCCAGTTATGCACATGATGGCATGACCAGAGACGGAGCTCAGGCCATGCCCTTCCGACAGCCCACAAGAAAACCATAAACCATTGTTTTTACTTATAAATAAGTTGATGCTGAAAAATTGCCCAATCTAACAGAATCGGCCTGCCGACGGGCATTTGGGGGCTGTTTCTACGCTTCATCCACAACGTTATCCACAGCTTGTGTGGAAAAACCAGGGATCCTGCCGGGCAGCAAGGAGTTAGGGGGTAAAGTACAAGCAGGGTTGAAGCAGTTGGCCGTAAGCTGGACGCAACTCAGGGCGGCCCCACTCTCGCCGCCAGCGAAGAGCCGCGCACGAAGTTCACATCGTCCAGATCCATCCAGCCGAGAGGTACCGCCGGAACGGTAGCGCCACTGGGTAGACAGGGAACAATGCGGCGCCGGCTGGCATACACCAGACCATCCTGCGTCTCGAATGCGTTCAACAACTGCGCCACCCGTAACCAGGAGCCGTACAGACGCGGGGCGCAGTCCACACGGTGCACCAAGCCGGCAACGTCGGCATGGAACACCTGCTCCGGCGCAAAGCTGGGCACATCGGCCGGGAACACCACACGCAGGCGGTCGAGACGCCGGTCTTCCGCCTCCAGCGGCTCCAGATCCTCCAGTTCGCAGCCCGAGCGCAGCAGCGTGAACGGCAGGCACAATGCCTGCCACAGGCTCATCCCGCAGTAATAAACCACATCCAGGGAATCCCAGACGAACCAGTGGCGTATCGAGCGGAACACCGCCCCCGGGGCCGCACGCTCGTCGATCACGTTGCCCGTACCATCTTCCACCCACACCCGGCAGGGCTGAAAGCGGGCCGTCTGCCCGGGTTCGGGGAAATCGGCGAACGCCACATCGGGGCTGCCAGTGCCCACCGTCACTTCCACGTTCCGCAACGGGCCCGACTGGAACCGTGAGGTAAACTCCATGCCGCCCATGGTGACGCAGGCCATGACCTGACGCACGTCACGCCAGCGCTCCTCGCCCCCATGGGCCTCCACCATACGGTCTCTGAGTTCGGTCACGGCAACCACCTTCCGTGTCAACGGCGCTCGTCGGCCTTCCATTCCACTTTAGCCGCCTTTGCGTCGTGATCGCCACCCCACGCCGGGGTTCAGGAAGTTCAGCGCTTCCTTCAGGCCCGATGCGCGCGTGCCAGATAATCGCGGGATTGCATTTCCTGCAACCGGCTCACGGTCCGCTCGAATTCGAAACGCAGGCGCTTGCCCTGATAAAGCGCGTCCGGCTCCGCAGCGGCGGTGACGATCAGCTTCACGTTGCGGTCGTAGAACTCATCCACCAGGCTGATGAAGCGTCGCGCCTGGTTTTCCTTGGTGGCGTCCAGCACCGGCACGTTGGACACGAAAACCGTGTGGAACTCGCGGGAGATTTCGATGTAATCGGTCTGGCTGCGGGGCCCGTCGCAGATCGCATCAAAATCGAACCAGACCACATCATCTGCCAGCGCGCGCACCGGAATCCGCCGCCCCTCAATGGTGATGCTGCAATCCCGCTTGCCGATCTCCGGCGCAAGTTGCCGGAACTCCTCTTCGAGCATGATCTCGGCGGCCGCGTCCAGCGGCGCATGATAGATCTCGGCCTGTTCCAGATAACGCAGCCGGTAATCGGTTCCGCCGTCCACGTTCAACACCCGGGTATGCTTTTGCAGCAGCCGAATGGCGGGGATGAAGCGCTCCCGCTGCAGTCCGTCACGGTACAACTCCTCGGGGGGGATATTGGAGGTGGCCACCAGCGTGACGCCGCGCTCGAACAGGGCTTCCAGAAGTCCGCCCAGGATCATCGCATCCGTGATATCCGAGACGAAAAATTCGTCGAAACACAACACGCGCGTGTCCACAGCGAAGTCGTCGGCCACCAGTCTGAGAGGGTTCTGCGCGTCGCGGATCTGTTTCAGCTGCCCGTGCACCTGGTGCATGAACCGATGGAAATGCATGCGCCGTTTTTCCGGGAACGGCAGACAGTCGTAGAACGTATCCATCAGATAGGTCTTGCCCCGGCCCACGCCGCCCCACA
>SLCE01000236.1 GCA_007125985.1 Ectothiorhodospiraceae bacterium
AAATCCCTGGCGGACATGATCAAGGGCAAGCAGGGCCGCTTCCGGCAGAACCTGCTGGGCAAGCGCGTGGATTACTCCGGCCGTTCCGTGATCGTGGTCGGCCCCACCCTGCGCCTGCATCAGTGCGGCCTGCCCAAGCGCATGGCGCTGGAACTGTTCAAGCCGTTCATCTTCTCCAAACTGCAGCGCCTTGGTCTGGCCACCACCATCAAGGCGGCGAAGAAGATGACCGAGCGCGAGGCGCCGGAAGTCTGGGATATCCTCGAGGACGTGATCCGTGAGCATCCGGTGATGCTCAACCGGGCGCCGACGCTGCACCGTCTGGGCATCCAGGCCTTCGAGCCCGTGCTGATTGAGGGCAAGGCCATCCAGCTCCACCCGTTGGTGTGTACGGCGTTCAACGCGGACTTCGACGGTGACCAGATGGCTGTGCACGTGCCGTTGTCACTGGAAGCCCAGCTGGAAGCGCGTGCGTTGATGATGTCCACCAACAACATCCTGTCGCCGGCCAGCGGCGAGCCGATCATCGTGCCGTCGCAGGACGTGGTGCTGGGCCTCTACTACATGTCCCGCGAGCGTATTAACGGCCGCGGCGAAGGCATGCAGTTCAGTGATGTGGACGAAGTTCACCGTGCCTACGACAGCGGCCAGGTGGACCTGCAGGCCCGCATCGAAGTCCGCATCCGCGAGGTGCAGATCGACGATCAGACCGGTGAGCGCACCGAGACGATCCAGCGTTACAAGACCACGGTTGGCCGCGCGCTGATCTACCGTATCTTCCCGGAAGGTCTGCCCTTTGAGATGGCCAACCGGGACATGAACAAGAAAGCGATCTCGGCAACCATCAACGCCTGTTACCGCGCGGTCGGTCTCAAGGCCACGGTGATCTTCGCTGACCAGCTCATGTACATGGGCTTTGCGTACTCCACCCGTTCCGGTGCGTCCATCGGCGTGAATGACATGGTCATTCCGAGCGAGAAGGAGGCCATCCTCGCCCGCGCCGAGGAAGAGGTGAAAGACATTGAGGGTCAGTATGCCTCGGGTCTGGTCACCAACGGTGAGCGGTATAACAAGGTGGTGGACATCTGGTCGCGGACCAACGACCAGGTGGCCAAGGCCATGATGGAAAAGCTCGGCACCGAGGCGGTGACCAACGCCGAAGGGGAGCAGGAGCGTCAGAAGTCGTTCAATTCCATTTTTATGATGGCTGATTCCGGTGCCCGTGGTTCAGCGGCGCAGATCCGTCAGCTCTCCGGCATGCGAGGCCTGATGGCCAAGCCCGATGGGTCAATCATTGAGACACCCATCACGGCGAACTTCCGCGAGGGCCTGAACGTCCTGCAGTACTTCATCTCAACCCACGGGGCGCGGAAGGGTCTGGCGGACACGGCGCTGAAGACCGCCAACTCCGGCTACCTCACCCGCCGTCTGGTGGACGTGGCACAGGATCTGGTGGTCACCGAGCAGGATTGCGGCACGGATGAGGGCATCTACATGGCGCCCATCATCGAAGGCGGCGATGTAGTGGAAGCGCTGCGCGAGCGTGTGCTCGGTCGCGTGACCTGCCAGGACGTGCTGGATAACGAGACCCAGGAAGTGGCAGTGCCTTCCGGCACGCTGCTGGACGAGAAGTGGGTCGACCAGCTCGAGTCCATGGGTGTGGACGAGATCAAGGTACGTTCACCGATCACCTGTGAAACCCGTTACGGTGTCTGCGCCAAGTGTTACGGCCGTGACCTGGCCCGTGGGCATGGCGTCAACATCGGCGAAGCCGTGGGTGTGATCGCTGCCCAGTCCATCGGTGAACCGGGCACGCAGCTCACCATGCGGACATTCCACATCGGTGGCGCCGCATCCCGTGCCGCGGCCGTGTCCAACGTGGAAGTGAAGTCGGACGGCAAGGTCCGGCTGCACAACATGAAGGTGATCAAGCATCACAGTGGCAACCTGGTTGCCGTGTCACGTTCGGGCGAAGTCACGGTTATGGACGAACAGGGCCGGGAGAAGGAGCGGTACAAGGTTCCCTACGGCGCCACCATCACCGCCGCCGATGGCGAGGCGGTGAAGGCCGGCCAGATCGTGGCGAACTGGGACCCGCACACCCACCCCATCGTGACCGAGGTGAAGGGGCGCCTGCGCTTCTTCGACTTCATCGAAGGTGTCACCGTGGTGCGGCAGACCGACGAGATCACCGGGTTGTCGAGCCTGGAGATCACGGATCCCAAGAGCCGTGGCAACCAGGAATACCCGAGTCAGCTCCCGGGGGCGAAGCCGGACGACCGGGTGGCGGCCAAGGACATGCGTCCGATGGTCAAGCTGGTGGACGAGGACGGCAAGGACGTCATGATTCCGGGAACGGACATTCCGGCGCAGTACTATCTGCCCGGCGGTGCCATCGTCAGCGTCGAGGACAACGCCCAGGTGGACGTGGGTGACGTGCTGGCCCGTATCCCGCAGGAATCGTCCAAGACCCGCGATATCACCGGTGGTCTGCCGCGGGTGGCGGATCTCTTCGAGGCCCGCAAGCCCAAGGAGCCGGCCATCCTGGCGGAGATATCCGGTACCGTCTCCTACGGCAAGGACACCAAGGGTAAGCAGCGCCTGGTGATCACGCCGCAGGAAGGCGAGGCTTACGAGGAGCTGATTCCCAAGTGGCGTAATGTCAACGTGTTCGAAGGTGAGCACGTGGAGAAGGGCGAGGTGATCGCCGAAGGTGAGCCGAACCCGCATGACATCCTGCGTCTTCTGGGCGTGCCGGCCCTGGCCTCCTATGTGGTCAAGGAAATCCAGGATGTCTACCGACTGCAGGGCGTGAAGATCAACGATAAGCACATCGAGGTGATCATCCGCCAGATGCTGCGCAAGGTGGAAGTCACGGATCCGGGCGACAGCAACCTGCTTAAGGGTGAGCAGCTGGATCGGGCCAAGGTCCTGGAGGAGAACGACATCCTGTCCGCTGCGGACCGGCAGCCGGTGTACTGCGTTCCGGTGCTCCTGGGTATCACCAAGGCTTCCCTGTCCACGGAATCGTTCATCTCGGCAGCCTCCTTCCAGGAGACCACCCGGGTGTTGACCGAAGCGTCCGTGCGTGGGGCCCGCGACGACCTGCGGGGCCTGAAGGAAAACGTGATTGTCGGACGACTGGTGCCGGCCGGTACCGGCTTCGCCTATCACGAGGACCGGCGCAAGTCTCGCCAGCCGGCGAGCCTGCCCACGTCGAAGGCGGCCGCTGAGGCCGAACTCGCATCCGAGCTGGCGGAAAACCAGCACGAGGAAGGCGGCCAGTGACCGGCTGAGGGGCGGGTGACCGTCCCTCTGGCATAAACCCCCGCTGTGGCGCGGGGTTCCGGTTGACAGGGGTACGCCGTCTGCATACAATTGCGCACCTTCGACAGGCCGGACCCGTTCGGCCTGTCGTTTGTTTACAGTCTGGAGTGAGCGTTTCGATGGCTACGACTAATCAGTTGGTCCGAAAGGGACGCCGTAGCAAAGCTGCCAAAAGCAACGTGCCGGCCTTGGAGGCCAGCCCGCAAAAGCGCGGTGTTTGCACGCGTGTTTACACCACCACCCCGAAGAAGCCGAACTCGGCTTTGCGGAAAGTGGCGCGTGTGCGTCTGACCAACGGGTATGAGGTCTCCTCCTACATCGGTGGTGAGGGCCACAACCTGCAGGAACACTCTGTGGTTCTGATCCGCGGCGGTCGTGTTAAGGACTTGCCGGGTGTTCGGTATCACACGGTTCGCGGCGCGCTGGATACGGCCGGCGTCGACGGGCGAAAGCAGGGCCGTTCCAAGTACGGCACCAAGCGTCCCAAGGGCTGATCACTCAGCCGCCTGTTACTGACACTGTTCGGGTAGAAACATGCCGAGAAGACGAGAAGTTCCCAAGCGGAAAGTGCTTCCTGATCCCAAATTCGGGAGCGAGATGCTGGCGAAGTTCGTCAACATGCTCATGCAGGACGGCAAGAAGTCCGTGGCCGAAAAGATTGTGTATGACGCGCTTGATCACGTGAAGGCCAAGGGTGATGAAGACCCGGTTGCCTCCATGGAGCAGGCCCTGGAAAACGTGCGCCCGGTGGTGGAGGTGAAATCCCGCCGCGTCGGTGGTGCAACTTACCAGGTGCCCGTGGAAGTGCGTCCCGAGCGTCGGAATACGCTGGCCATGCGCTGGCTGATCGACGCCTCCCGCAAGCGCAGCGAGAAAACCATGGCGCAGCGCCTGGCGGGCGAAGTGCGTGATGCCGCCGAAAGCCGCGGTACGGCCGTGAAGAAGCGGGAAGACACGCACCGCATGGCGGAGGCCAACAAGGCCTTCTCGCATTATCGCTGGTAATTCGCAACCACAAGGTATTTCGCCGTGGCACGCAAGACCCCAATTGAGCGCTATCGCAATATCGGCATCATGGCTCACATCGATGCCGGTAAGACCACCACGACCGAGCGCATCCTGTTCTACACGGGTGTCTCGCACAAGATGGGTGAGACCCATGACGGTGCGTCCACCATGGACTGGATGGAGCAGGAGCAGGAGCGGGGTATCACCATTACTTCTGCTGCCACCACCTGTTTCTGGAGTGGGATGGACCAGCAGTACCCGGAAACGCGCATCAACATCATTGATACGCCCGGGCACGTGGATTTCACCATCGAGGTAGAGCGTTCCCTGCGTGTGCTGGACGGCGCCGTTTGCGTGCTGGACGCGAACGCGGGGGTCGAGCCGCAGACGGAAACCGTTTGGCGTCAGGCGAATAAGTACGAAGTTCCCCGCATGGTGTTCGTCAACAAGATGGACAAAATGGGGGCCGACTTCTACCGCTGTGTCGATATGATCGAGAAGCGGCTGGGTACCACGCCGGTGCCCGTGCAGCTCCCTATTGGTGCAGAGGATGCGTTTGAGGGTGTCATCGACCTGATCCGGATGCAGGCCATTTACTGGAATCCGGATGATCAGGGGATGACGTACGAGACCAAAGACATCCCGGATGCGCTCAAGGATGACGCGGAGCAGTATCGTGAGCAGATGATCGAGGCGGCTGCCGAGGCAGACGAAGAGATCATGGAGAAGTATCTCGAAGGCGGTGAGCTCAGCAACGACGAGATCAAGGCCGGCTTGCGTAAGCGCACGCTGAACAACGAGATCGTCTGCATACTTTGCGGTACTGCGTTCAAGAACAAGGGTGTTGAGGCCCTGCTTGATGTCGTGGTCGAGTTCATGCCGAGCCCGGTGGATGTGCCTGCGATCAA
>SLCE01000190.1 GCA_007125985.1 Ectothiorhodospiraceae bacterium
ATCTCATCCAGACCGGGGGTATCGCACAAGTGCACCTGTCCATCGCGGACGGTCTGCCAGGCCTGGCGCCCGGTCACCACCGTTTCGCCATGCAGCGGGCTGGTGCTGAAAGCCTCGCGCCCCAGTAGCGCGTTCAACAGCGAGGATTTACCCACGCTCACCCGCCCCAGCACGACGATATCCAGCTGCCCGTTTTCCAGACGCTCAAGCAGTTGCTCCACGGAGAGAAAATCAGCCTGCAGGGCCTGGCGCACTTCCGCGGGGATGCGTGCATCCTCCAACAGACCACGCAGGCTGTCCCGCACCTGCCAGAGTGCATCGGCATCCGCACTCCGGGGTTTATCCGCCGGCGTTGTCGGCGTGCCGCTCACGTCCGGCGCGGGCTTCTTCCACCGCCGTGTGCGCCAGTTGTCGCGCAGGCGCTGCCAGATCGTCACGGGTCAGTTCCTCAAACCGTTCCAGTACACGTCGCTCATCCAGTCTGCCATCCTCCTCGAGAACCTGAATCAGGGCCATGCCCACCGTACGGAACAGCAACCCGTAGGCCACCGCATGAATCAGGCCGCCGGCGATGGTGCCGACGCCGGGAAAGGCCTTGCAGGCGTTGCCGGCAATGCCCATCACGACAGGTCGCGTGGCACTGGCCCGCCCCTGCAAGGCTGCCAGCAGGCTGTCCACCTGCACGGAACGCACCGGAACGTTGTACAGCCCAGCGAGTTCCCGCACCATGACGGCCGCCAACGCCCCCTGGATCAGCAGATCCGTCCCGGGCGCCACCGCCGCCAGGGCCCCGACCACGGCACGGCGTGCATAGCGTTCCACCAAGGCATCCGCGGCGTCGCGGCGTTGACCGCGCACGGCCTGTTCCAGCTTCGTGGCAGCAAGCAGGAACACGGATTCATCACGCAAGGCTGTCAGCGTTGCCGCGTCCCGGTCCAGCAGGCGCTGCAGTTCACGCCGCAGAACACGGACGTCGGCGGGTCGCGGCCGCAGCTGCACATCCTCCGTCCCTTCCGGCAGCCGGCGGTGTACCGTCTGCGTGCCGCCCGCCGTGGCCACCACCACCGGCACCGTGCTCCCGACCCGTTCCTGAACCCGGTCCCGGATAGCGGTCATCGCATCACGGGAATAGCGGTCCGATTTGTTCAGGACCAGCAGCATGGGGCGTTGCAGGTCCCGCAGGAGCTGGAACCAGCGCCATTCCGTGCGATTGAGATCACCCTGGGCCACGAACAGCACCAGATGGGCGCGCCGCGCCTCGTCCAGCGCCACCGGTTCCAGCGACCGGTCCAGATCCTGAAGGCCCGGCATATCCACCAGACGCACGGTGTTTCCGGCGGGTGTGGACCAATCCAGTGTATTCAGGTGACGCGTGGTGCCCGCCAGCACATCACTGTGCAGGTCCGCACCCGGCAGCAGGGCGGAGAGCAAGGCCGATTTGCCGGTGCTGACCTCACCGAAGGCCGCAACGGTGAGTACGCCGGCCTGATTGCGCTGATCCAGTTCCTGCAGTTCGGCCTGTGCGGCCGTCACATCCGCACCGCGCTCCGCCTGGGTCCGCAGGCGTTCCTCCACGGTGGCGCGATCCACAGTCGGCGACCGGGGCGCGGTTTCCGGCTCAGCCCGGACCAACAGCAATCGGGCAAGCAACCAGGCCAGACCGCCCAGCACACCCAAAACCAGGCCGGCAATGGCCCAGCGCTGCCACAAGGGCTGCTCCATCAGCAGCGCCTGAAACTGCAGCCACTGCACCACCAGGACCAGCAACAGCACGGCACCCAGCAACAGGAACAGCGCGAACAGGGCCCAGCGCCAGGCTCGGGGAAGCTCCGTCGGAATCATCCGCTCAGTCTAGCTTGACCTGATTCACGAAGGCCAAGCGCAAAAAAAAACGGCCCGGGGTTGCCGGACCGCAAGGCTCTGACTGCAGGTCAGAGGAGAGAGAGGGGAATAACTTGATAATCAGATTACTCAGGCAAACGCAGTACCTGCTTGGCCAGGATGTTGCGCTGGATTTCGTTGCTGCCGCCGTAGATGGTGGTGGGGAGTGCACCGAAATACAGGGATAGCAAGTCCACCGATTCGTCACCGGCGGCAAGCCCGCCGGAGATCCCGCCTTCGGCGCCGGCCGCCTGTACGGACAGGGCAGCAATGCGATCGAACGTCTCCGTGGCCCAGACCTTGAGCCAGGACACATCCGCGCCCAGGGCCTCACCGGCCCGGACCCGGTCGGCGAACGCTTCATAGGCCTCCGCCAGATCCGCCACATCCAGTTCCAGGCGGGCGAACTGGTCCGCGAAGGCGGGATCATCATGAAGGCCACGAGCGGTGGCGAAGGCATCCAGACGGCCGAGCGCGTTTTGGGACTGTTTCGGGCTGCCCAGGAACAGCCGCTCAAAGCCGAGCAACGCCTTGGCCATGGTCCAGCCCTGGTTCGGCTCGCCCACCAGGTCGTTCTTCGGCACCTTGACGTTGTCGAAGAACACCTCGCAGAACTCCTCGTGCCCGGCGATGTTGCGTATCGGCCGGATGGTGATGCCCGGCGTGTTCAGGTCCACCAGCAGGAAGCTGATGCCCTGCTGCTTGCGCTCGGCCTTGGGGTCGGTGCGCGCCAGCAGGAAGATATGGGTGCCATCCTGGGCCAGCGTGGTCCAGGTCTTCTGGCCGTTCACCACCCAGTGATCCCCGGCATCAACGGCCTCGGTACGCAGGCTGGCCAGATCTGACCCGGAGTTGGGCTCGGAATAGCCCTGAACCCAGATGTTCTCCCAGCTGAGGATCTTCGGCAGATAATGCTTTTTCTGCTCTTCGGTGCCGTAACGGATGAGCAGCGGGCCGACCATGACCACACCCTGGTCCGGTGCACGGGCAACCCCGTAGCGCTCCTGCTCCTCGATGAAGATCAGCTGTTTGGAAGGGCTCAGACCCACGCCGCCGTATTCCGCTGGCCAGCCGGGCGCGGTCCAGCCGCGTTCGGCCTGCATCAGATACCATTCCCGCACCTCATGCCAGCGCACCCGTCGGGAGGGGTAACGCAGGTGGTCCGGGTAGTTTTGCTGGAGGAAGCTCCGGATCTCGGCGCGGAACTCCTCATCAGACATGGCATTCCAGTCTGTCATGCGACCTCCTCAGGCGGCCTGACGGCTCAGCGTGCGATAACGGCGACGGTGCCAGCCGGCGTTGCCCAGCCAGGCGGACAGCGCCAACACCCGGCGCAGGTGCACGCCCACATCCGCTTCTTCGGTGAAACCAATGGCGCCGTGTAGCTGCACGGACTCGCGCGCGATCAGCTGCGCCGCATCGCCGGCCCGGGCCTTGGCCCGACTCGCAGCGCGCTGCAACGCCTCGCCGGTTGCGCCCTGCTCAAACGCGCGCACCGCCTGATTCAGCGCCGCACGCATCAGCTCGCGCTGGATGTACAGGTTGACCGCGCGGTGACGCAGCACCTGGAAGGAGGAAATGGGCACGCCAAACTGCTTGCGCGTGGCCAGATAATCCGTGGTGAGGGTGTACAGACGGTCCGCCAGGCCCAGCAGTTCCGCACTGGCCAGCGTGAGCCCAGCGGAGATACCCGTGTTCAGCGCCTGCAGCGCGGCATCCCCGGTGCACAGGCAGGCCTCGGCCGGCAGCTGGACCCCATTCAGATTCAGGCTGGCGGTTTCCGCTCCGTCTACCTGGCGCTGCGACTGGAGTTCCAGACCCGCGGCATCCCGCGGCACCAGGAACAGGGCGGGCACGCCATTATCCAGAGCGCTCACGAGGAACAGATCAGCGTCGGCGGGCAATGCCAGGCATTTGCTGCCGCTCAGGCGCACGCCACCGTCCACCGCATCCGCCCGGCTGGTGATCACGGCTGGATTCAGCTGATCAGCCTTTTCCTGCCAGGCTAGCGCAAGTCGGGTGGAGCCATCCGCCGTGCCCGCAAGACATTCCTTGGCAGGCTTCGAATCCACCTGCGCCAAGGCCGCCTGGGCCGCGGCCTGAGCAACCAGAGGCTCCGGCGCGCAGTTCCTACCCAACTCTTCGGCGACCACGGCCATTTCCGGAATACCCAGGCCCAGCCCACCGGCCTCTTCGGGCACCAGGATTCCCATCAGGCCCAGATCTGCCATGGCGGCCCAGGCCTCCGGATCCAGACCGGCGCCATCGCTCAGCCCGCGCGCCCGGGCAATGCCATCATATTGGCGCGCAAAACCGGCCACAGAGTCGGCCAGCATGCGGCGTTCTTCCTGTCGGTCTGTCACAGGTCCCTCCTGCTTCGCCGGATCAAGGTCGCCCGAACACGGCGCAAATTGACTGCCTGGGCAATTTTGTACACTGTATACGGACAACGGTCAACGTGAAACTTGCTCTAAGCAAGTATTTGCCTCCACGATGGCCTGGCACATGATTATGCAAAGCGCCTGTTGACCGGCTTCGGCCCGGCGGCGCGCAAGTCACATATCCGAGGAGACTTCAGTCCGCCATGAGCACCCTGAACGCACTGTTCCAGCCAAAGGCCATCGCCGTTGTCGGCGCATCCGGCGATCCTTCGCGCATTGGTGGGCGCCCCATCGCTTACTGCCAGCGTTTCGGTTTCCAGGGCACGATTTATCCGGTGAACCCCACCCGGGACACCGTGCAGGGCCTCCCGGCCTACCCGGATATCGACAGCCTGCCCGGCGAGGCGGACCTGTTTGTACTAGCCATTCCGGCGGCGCAGGTGCCGGACGCCCTGCGGAAGGCGGCCGGCAAAGGCGCGCAAGTGGCGATTGTTTTCTCTTCCGGGTTCGGTGAAATCGGCGAGGCAGGACAGGCGCTGCAGGACGAAATGGACCGGGTTGTGGAGGAAACCGGCGTTCGGGTCCTGGGCCCGAACGCGCTGGGCGCCTTTTCCAATGCCTCGGGCATCGCGCCCACATTCACCACCTTCCTTGAAGAGGTCAAACCGGACCAGGGCAACCTAGCCATCGTCTCCCAGTCCGGTGCCTATGGCGCCCATATCGCCATGCTCGCCTGCAAGCGCGGCATCGGCCTGAATCACTTCGTGGCCACGGGTAACGAATCGGACATCTCGGTGGCGGACTGCATCCGTCACTTCGCCACCGACCCCACGGTGGGCGTCATCGCCTGCTACTCCGAGGGCATCAAGAACGGTCGCGCCTTCCTGGAAGCCCTGCTGGCCGCACGCGCCGCGGGCAAACCGGTGGTGATTATCAAGGTGGGGCGCAGCGCCATTGGACAACAGGCGGCCCAGTCCCACACCGCATCAGTGGCCGGTGACGATGTGGTCTTCGATGCGGCGGTGCGCTTCGGCGGCGCCGAGCTGGTCCATAACACCCAGGCGTTCATCGACCTCTTGTACACCCTCAGCCGCCGTCCGCCGCTGGGCGGGCGTCGCCTGGGTGTGCTGACCATGTCGGGCGGTGCCGGTGTGCTGATGGCCGATGCCGCAGCGGACCACGGCCTTGAGCTGACGCCATTGCCGGAGGACGCGCGCAACTGGCTGGACGAGCGCATCCCCTTCGGTTCCGCTGCGAACCCCGTGGACACCACGGCGCAGGCGGTGAACGACATGAGTCTGGTGCGGGACGCTCTGCGGGTGATGCTGGAGCGCGGTGGGCACGATGCCGTGGCCAGCTTTTTCATGAACTGGCCGGACAACCCCAGCATCGGGCCGGCGCTCAAGGAGGCCATTGCCGAAGGTATCGCGGGCTTCGACGACCGCACCGTGGCCATCGCCATCAACGCCGGTGATGCCGTGAAACGCGATTTCGACGCCGCCGGCATGCTGGTGTTCGACGACCCCAGCTTCGCCGTGGACGCGCTGGCCGCCTCCGCCCGGATCGGCGAACGGCTGCGGGAACCCGCCCCCCGGCTGCAGCCACTGAACGCCTCGGGGAAGCAGAGGTCTCTGGCCGCGCTGGATGAAGCAGAGACCGCAGCGCTGATGCAGCAGGCCGGCGTATCCATGACCCCACTGGAAGTGGCCGCGGATGCCGAGGCCGCCGTGGCCGCGGCGGACAAACTGGGCTACCCGGTGGCACTCAAGATTCTCTCGCCGGACATCCTGCACAAATCCGACGTGGGCGGCATTGCCCTGAATCTGCCGGACGCGGATGCCTTACGCCGCGCTGCCAGCCAGGTGCTGGACGCCGTGGCAAAGCACTCCCCGGATGCGAACCTGCGTGGCCTGCTGGTCGCCCCCATGGCGGCGGACGGGACCGATCTGATCCTGGGTGGACGCATCGACCCGGTGTTCGGCCCGGTGGTGGTCTGCGGCCTGGGCGGTGTCTTCGTGGAACTGTTCAACGACGTGGCCATCGAGATCGCGCCGGTCACAGAGGAGCGCGCGCTGGCGATGCTGCGCCGCCTGAAGGCCTGGCCAGTTCTGGAGGGCGCGCGCGGGCGAACCCCGGCCGACGTCAGTGCAGCAGCTGCGGCCATTGCCGCTTTCTCGCGCTTTATCGCGGACAATGCGGATGGTCTCAGCCAGGCGGAGATCAACCCGCTACGGGTGCTGCCCCAGGGCCAGGGCGTGGTGGGCCTGGACAGCCTGATTCTAGCCGGCGAAGGTGAGGCATGACTGACGACACCAACTACCGCACGTTCGATAGCTTCGAGCCTGGCGCGCTGATCGGCGAGACCGAGGTGCAGATCGACGAGGCGCTGCGGGCCAACTGGGCGGGTATCGGGCAGCAGCCCGCGGACGGCAAGTCCGCGCTCACCGCCGAGGTGACGCTGCCATGAGCTTGCGCAAACCCTGCATCGTCGGCGCGGGCTTGACGCCCTTCGGACGCCATGAGGGCGCCAGTACACTGAGTCTGATGAGTCAGGCCGCCAACGCCGCACTGGACGACGCCGGCCTGGAGCGCGCCGATATCGACGGCCTGATCACCGGCTATTCCACCACCCATCCGCACCTGATGCTGTCCACCCTGTTTGCCGAACACTTCGGGCTGCAGCCGGACTACGCCCACGGCGTTCAGGTGGGTGGGGCCACCGGCCTGGCCATGGTGGACCTGGCCCGCCGCCTGGTCGCCGGCGGCTCGGTCCGTCGCGTGCTGGTGGTTGCGGGGGAAAACCGGCTCACCGGCCAGACACGGGATCAAAGCATCCAGACGCTGGCCCAGGTGGGGGATCCGCATCACGAAGTCCCCAACGGCGCCTCCGTGCCGGCCTACTACGCGCTGCTGGCCAACCGCTATTTGTACGAAACCGGCTGTACCGAGCGCGATCTGGCGGAACTGTCAGTCCTGATGCGCGGCCACGCCATCAACTATCCCGGTGCGCACCTGACCAAACCGATCACCGCGGATGACGTCATGGCGTCCAAACCGATTGCCACACCGCTCAAGCAACTGGACTGCTGCCCGATCTCCGACGGCGCGGCAGCCGTGGTTGTGACCCGTGACGACAGCCTCCCGGCGGGAATCCCGGCCGTGCGCATTAGCGGCGGTGGCCAGGCCCATACGCATCAGCACGTCTCCATGGCGCCGGAGCCGGTGGCCATTGGCGCCACCCGGGCAGCCGATTCAGCCCTACGGGAAGCCGGCCGGCGGATCACCGAAATGGAGTTGCTGGGGATTTACGACAGTTTCACAGTGACACTGGCGGAATTACTGGAAGCCATCGGCGTAAGCCGCCGCGGCGAGGCCGCTGGGGACGCCAGGAACGGGCGCTTTGCCCTGGACGGTTCCCTGCCCCTCAACCCCCACGGGGGACTGCTGTCCTACGGGCATGCGGGCGTGGCCGGCGGTATGGCGCACCTGGTGGACGCGGTACGACAGCTCACCGGGCGTTCCCCATCCCAGGCCCCTGCCGGGCCCGGACTGGCACTGGTGCACGCCGATGGTGGCGTGCTGTCCTCCCACGTGAGCCTGATTCTGGAGGGCACGCATGACTGAACAGACACCGAGCACGCTGCCCGCCGGCGCCATGCCGGAGGTGGAACACTGCGCCCGCTGCGACCACCACTGGCTGACACGGCGCGGGTTCTGCCCACGCTGCGGAGCACCGGACACACAGATGGAAACAGTTTCCGGGACTGCGGAAGTACATGCGGTGACGGTGGTCCACCGGGCGGTACAGGAATCGGCCATCGGGCCAGCTCCCTACCGCATCGTGCTGGCGAAACTGGAGGCCTGCCCCGAGGTCACGGTCATGGCGTTGGCGCCGGAGCCACTGGAGATCGGCGACGCCGTGCGGATCACCCGCCACGGGGCAACGGGTGCTCCGTACCTGGCCCAACCGGCGTAATCCACAGCAGCCGGCCGGGACCACAACGCCCGCTCCGGGCTTGCGCCCGGCGGCTTCCGCTGCGGGATAGTCGCCCTACATGGAACCTGACATCGCGGGTCATCGAAACGCGCAGGGGTAAACGCCAAAGGCGCTTACCCCTGATCCGGCCACAGGCCGGAAACCAGGCCGTGTTACTCCGGCCGGATGTGGGCCGTCGCCTCGTCTTCCACGCGCTGCCAGATTTCCACGCCCATGGGGTTCTCGGATTCCTCGAGGATATGCCCCACAAGGCCGATGGCCCGCGCCATCACGCCGAAGCCGCGCACGATTTTCCACGGGAAGCCGAACTCGCAGCAGATCGCGCCGATGGCGCCGGTGGCGTTGATGGGCAATTCCTTGCCCGAGACCCGCTCCGCCTCAGCGGCGATCCGCTGCATCAGGTCCACATACGGACCGGAGGTGCCGTTCTCGGCCGCAATCTCGAACAGCCGCGGGGTGCGTGGATCCACCGGCTTGTGCAGCGGATGCCCCAACCCCGGAATAATTTGTTTGCGCGCGCGGAAGTCAGCTACCACCTGCGAGGCTAGCGCATCCAAGTCAACCTCAGCTGCAGGATCCGGCAGCGCCTCGTACAGCATCTTCGACGCCCCCTCCATGCTGCCCACGAACACCGTGCCCAGACCGCACAAACCCGCGGCCACTGCCGCCTGCAGGGACTCCGGCGCACCGGCATAGGTGATACGCGCCGCCAATGCGGACGGCGTGATGCCGTGCTCCACCAGCGTGATGATGATGGCATTGAACACCCGGGACTGCTCCGGGGTCGGCGTCTGGCCAGTGAGTTGCAGGTAGGCCAGATCCCCAAGATTCATGTGACCGAGGATCTCATTGGGCAAATCCTTGCCGCGCACCTCAATGCGGTCCCGCGTACTCCAGGCGATATCGGAGCGGATTGGCTTGTTCTGGCGTGGCATGTGACATCTCTCCCGTATCGGTCGTCGCGTGTCAGTCCTGCTTCTTGGTTTCGGCACCCATCAAAAAGGAACCGCGCCCGGTGGCCAGACGCCGCCCTTCGGCATCGAACACGTCGGCGGTGCCCACGGCCACCTTGCGCCCGGTCTTGATCATCTCGCAGCGGGTCCAGATACGACCCAGTCCGGTGGGGCGCAGGAAACTCACGTTCAGGTCCACGGTCAGCGGACCCACATCGCTCTGGTAGGCGGCGCGCACCCCGGTACCCAGCACTGTATCGATCAGCACACAGTAGATACCGCCGTGCACCATGCCGTAGGCCTGCAACAGGTTGTCCGTCACCGGCATGGAAAGCTCTGCGCGGCCATCGTCAGCCACCCATTCCACTTCCAGGCCGAGGTATTGCCGGAAGGGGTTACCCCGCGTCCATCGGATTTCGTCCTCC
Source organism: Ectothiorhodospiraceae bacterium (assembly GCA_007125985.1). Taxonomy (GTDB): domain Bacteria; phylum Pseudomonadota; class Gammaproteobacteria; order Nitrococcales; family Aquisalimonadaceae; genus LSCE01. The sequence goes on from SLCE01000190.1 coordinate 9,638, forward strand.
GTCGTCCAGGCCATCTGCGCCTCGTCCTCCTTAGGGTTACGCCAACGGGACCAGCCGTGCGCCGTGGGCGCACGTGGCCATGTTCTGGAACTATATTCCGTTGACTGTATACGGTCAACGATGTAGATTTCTGATACGCTCGCCACAAACGTAATGGACCCGTACCAGGAGGGAGAAACGGCATGGCGAAATCATCCAGTTTCACGCCCGTGCGCCGGCGTTCGGTGGAGGAAGAGGTCTACCAGCGCATGCGCGAGGCCATACTCAAGGGCGAACTGGAAGGTGGCGAACGGTTGGTTCATGAGGAACTGGCCCGACGCTTCGGCACCAGCCGCATTCCGGTGCGCGACGCGCTGAAGCGCCTGGTGGCCGATGGCCTGGTGGATGCGGACGAGCGTGGCGTATGTACCGTGAGTCACTGCGGTATCGACGACGTCGAGGAAATCTACGCCCTGCGTGTGCTGCTGGAATCCCACGCCGTGGCCAGGGCCGTGGAGCAGATCAAGGACAACGAACTGGCGGAACTGGAACGGCTGCAGGAAGACCTGGAGGCCGCCGCCGCCCGCGGTGACGATGAAGAGTACGTGGCGCTCAACCAACAGTTTCACCGCCAGCTTTACGACATCGCGGACCAGCCACGACTGAACCGCATGATCCATGGCCTGTGGCAGGGCATGCCCCCACTGACTCCCATCGCCATTACCGACCGGTTGGAGCAGTCAAACCAGGAACACCGCGCCATTATCGACGCGCTGCGGCGGCGCGACGCGTCAGCCGCCGCCGAGGCCATGAAGCAGCACATCGCCGCTGCCGGCGATGCGCTGAAAGACTATGTGTCCCGCAAGGGCAGAAAACTCAGATAAGCCACTGTCTTTGAACTGCCGGACAGGCAGCAGACAGGCGAAGGAGGCACTGCGTGCAAACCTGGCTATTCGTTCCCGGCTACCAGCCTGAACGCATCCGGAAGGCCTTCGGCACCGACGCGGATCGCGTCATCGTGGACTGGGAGGACGCGGTCGCGCCGGAACACAAGGCCAGTGCCCGCCAGGCCACGGCGGAAGCCCTGCAGGCGCTGGGTTCCCCGGAGCGCTTCGTGATCCGCATCAACCCGCCTGACGCAGCGGAACATAATGCGGACCTGGATGCAGTGGCGTCCATCCGCCCGGGCGCTGTCATGGTGGCCAAAACCGAGCGCCCGGCAACTGCGGAGCAAGTCGCTTCCCGCGGCCTGCGCTGCATCCCGCTGATCGAGTCCGCGCTGGGCGTGGAACAGGCATTCACCATTGCCTCCGTAGACGGCGTGGAGGGCCTGGCCTTCGGCTGCGTGGACTACCTGGCCGATATTCATGCAGCTCACAGCCATCAGGCACTGCAGTTCGCCCGCGGCCGCCTGGTCAACGCCGCACGCGCTGCCGGCCTGGCGCATATTCTTGATGGACCGACCATCGCGCTGAACGACCAGGAAACACTGGCGGAGGATGCGCTCCTGGCCCGTGCCCTGGGCTTCAGCGGCAAGCTCGCCATCCATCCCAAGCAGATCTCCGCGCTACGCCAATTGTTCCGGCCGTCTGACGCGGACGTGCAGCGGGCCCGCGAGATCATCCGCCTGTATGAGGATGGCCTGCGCCAGGGCAAGGGCGCGATCCGCCACGGCGACCTGATGATCGACGGCGCGGTGGCCAAGCAGGCACAACGCGTACTGGCCGCTGCGGGCGAAGCCGACCCGCAACCGCACTGAAGGAAGCACTGATCTATTCGCATGGTGCTTCCTTAACCACACGGGATGAACAGCATGAGCAATACCGACGCCAGACTGCAGGACTGGATTGGCCGCACCCGCGATCTGACCGACACACTGACCCCCGTGCCGGCAACCGCCATGGCCGCGACGCTGGATCTGATGCCGCCGGAGGCCGGGGCCGAACTGCCGCCACTGTGGCACTGGCTGTATTTTCTGCCCACGGCTCCCACGGGAGAACTCGGCGCCGATGGTCATGCGGCCAAGGGCGGATTCCTGCCGCCAGTCCCCCTGCCCCGGCGCATGTGGGCGGGCACCCGTGCGCGCTTCCACCAGCCGTTGCACATCGGCGATGCCGTGCGCTGCAACTCCCGCATTGCCGATGTGGTGAGCAAGAACGGACGCAGCGGCGCGCTGGTGATCGTCACCGTGGTCCACGAAATCCACGGCCCCAATGGGCTGGCCATCACCGAGGAACAGGACCTGGTGTACCGGGAGGAACCGAAGCCCGACGCCAAGCCCGCCCCCGCGGTGGCCCCACCGGCGGAGCCGCAGTGGTCCCATGAAATGACGGCCGGGCCGGTGCTGCTTTTCCGCTATTCCGCGCTCACATTCAACAGCCACCGCATTCACTACGACTACCCTTACACCACCCAGGTGGAAGGGTACCCCGGCCTGGTGGTTCACGGGCCGCTGGTGCTGACCCTGCTGGTGGAGGCGCTACGCCAGGAGCACCCCGACGCCCGCATTGAAGGACTGAGCATGCGCGCCCTGCGTCCACTCTTCCACGACCGCCCGTTCCGTTTGCAAGGGCGACTGTCCGACGACGGGCATCAGGCCCAGCTCTGGAATCTGGACGAGGAAGACGCCGTAACCATGCAGGTGGATGTAACCCTGGCGCGATAACACCCACAGCGAGCCGGCCACGGGCCGTGCCGACAGAGGATCTGATTCATGCAGCCGAAACCCGATCAATACCAGGAACTCCGTGACGCCCTGCGCGACCTGTGCAAACAGTTTCCCGACGAATACCACCGCCGGGTGGACGAGGGCACCGGCTACCCCGAGGAGTTCATCGACAGCCTGACCGAGGCCGGCTGGCTTGCGGCCATGATTCCGCAGGAATACGGCGGCTCCGGCCTGGGCCTGGCCGAAGCCTCGGTGATCATGGAAGAGGTCAACCGCAACGGCGGCAATGCCGGCCATTGCCACGGCCAGATGTACAACATGGGCACACTGCTGCGGCATGGTTCGGATGCACAGAAGCAGCAATACCTGCCGAAGATCGCCAGCGGCGAGCTGCGCCTGCAGTCCATGGGCGTGACCGAGCCCACCACCGGCACCGACACCACCAAGATCAAGACCGTGGCCGTGAAAAAGGGCGACCGCTACGTGGTGAACGGCCAGAAGGTGTGGATCTCGCGCATCCAGCACTCCGATCTGATGATCCTGCTGGCCCGCACCACGCCGCTGTCCGAGGTCAAGCGCAAGTCCGAGGGCATGTCCATCTTCCTGGTGGATCTGCACCAGGCCATCGGCAACGGCATGACCGTGAAGCCGATCAAGAACATGGTCAACCACGAGACCAACGAACTGTTCTTCGACGAACTGGAGATCCCCGAGGAGAATCTGATCGGCGAGGAAGGCAAGGGCTTCAAGTACATCCTGGACGGCCTCAACGCCGAACGCACGCTGATCGCCGCCGAATGTATCGGTGACGCCTGGTGGTTCCTGAACAAGGTGGTGGACTACTCCAGCAACCGCGTGGTGTTCGGCCGCCCCATTGCCCAGAACCAGGGCGTGCAGTTCCCCATCGCGCGCAGCTACGTGAACACCGAGGCCGCCAACCTGATGCGCTTTCGCGCCTGCGAGCTGTATGACGCGCACGAGCCCTGCGGCGCCGAGGCCAACATGGCCAAGCTGCTGGCGGCGGACGCCTCCTGGGAAGCGGCCAACGTCTGCCTGCAGTACCACGGCGGCTTCGGCTTCGCCCACGAGTACGACGTGGAGCGCAAGTTCCGTGAAACGCGCCTGTACCAGGTGGCACCGATTTCCACCAACCTGATTCTGTCCTACGTGGCCGAGCACATCCTGGGCCTGCCGCGGTCATTCTGAGGAGGCGTCATGCGACCATTGGACGGCGTCACCGTCATCACGCTGGAACACGCCATTGCGGCCCCATTCTGCACCCGTCAACTGGCGGACCTGGGCGCGCGGGTCATCAAGGTGGAACGACCGGGTGTGGGCGATTTCGCGCGCAATTACGATCAGCGCGTGCATGGCCTGGCCTCGCACTTCGTCTGGACCAACCGCTCCAAGGAGAGCGTCACGCTGGACGTGAAACATCCCCGCGGCGGCGAAGTGCTGCAACGCCTGCTGGACGAGGCGGACGTGCTGGTCCAGAACCTGGCCCCCGGTGCGGCCGCGCGCCTGGGGCTGTCCTACGAGGCTTTGAAGGAAAGCCACCCGAGACTGATCGTCTGCGACATCTCCGGCTACGGCGCGGACGGCCCGTACCGGGACAAGAAGGCCTACGATCTGCTGATCCAGAGCGAATCCGGCTTCCTGTCCATCACCGGCAGCGAGGACGAACCCGCCAAGGCCGGCTGCTCCATCGCCGACATCTCCGCCGGCATGTACGCCTTCAGCAATATCCTGGCGGCCCTGCTGCAGCGTGGTCAGACGGCCAAGGGCAGCCATATCGAGATTTCCATGCTGGAGTCCATGGTGGAGTGGATGGGCTACCCGCTGTACTACGCCTTTGAGGGTGCCCAGCCGCCACCCCGCACCGGCGCCGCCCACGCCACCATTTATCCGTACGGCCCCTTCCCCACCGGCGACCAGCGCTCGGTGATGCTGGGCATCCAGAACGAGCGGGAATGGAAGGCGTTCTGCGAACGAGTGCTGGAACGTCCGGAACTGGCCGGAGATGAGCGTTTCAGCTCCAATGCGGCCCGGGTGGCCAACCGGCACGAACTGCGCGGTGTGATCTGCCAGGTGTTTTCGGAGTTCAGCGCCGAACAGGTACTGGAGCGACTGGATGCGGCGCAGATCGCCAATGCCAATGTGAACACCATTCCGGATGTGTGGGAACACGCCCAGTTGCAGGCACGCAAGCGCTGGACGGAGATCGATACCCCGGCCGGACGCGTGCCCGCACTGCTGCCCCCGGGCGCACCCGCCGCCTTCGACGCGCGGATGGACGCCGTACCCGACCTGGGCCAGCACACCGATGCCGTGCTCCGGGAACTGGGCTTCGCCGACGCCGACATCGACAGCATGCACACGGAGGGGGTCGTCTGAGGGCGCCCCGGAGGAGAACCGCATCATGAGCAAACATCCGAGCAAGGATCTGGCGCGTTTCGCGGCGGAACTGACCCTGGATCAGATTCCGGGGCCGGTGCTGGCCCGGGCCGAGGACCTGTTCCTGGACTGGCTGGGCTCCGCGCTTGCCGGCAAGGGCGCCCGCGCGGTGGAGATCATCGAGGGCTATGCGCAGGCCATGGGGCCCGCTGACGGCGAGGCGGAAGTGCTGATCAGCCGCCGGCGAACATCGCCGCTGTTCGCGGCGCTGGTCAACGGTGCCGCCTCGCATTTCGCCGAACAGGACGATGTGCACAACGGCTCGGTGTTCCATCCCGCGGCCGTGGTGTTCCCGCCGGCCCTGGCGGTGGCCCAGGCATTGGGACGCAGCGGCAGCGAGCTTCTGGTGGCCGCGGTGGCGGGCTATGAGGCCGGCATCCGCGTTGGCGAATTCCTCGGCCGCTCCCACTACCGCGTATTCCACACCACCGGCACCGCGGGCACCGTGGCCGCGGCCGTGACGGTGGGTCGGCTGCTGAACCTCACGCCGGAGCAGATGCTGCACGCCGTGGGCTCGGCCGGCACCCAGGCGGCGGGCCTTTGGGAATTCCTGCGCGACGGCGCCGATTCCAAGCAGTTGCATACCGGCAAGGCGTCGGCGGACGGGCTCACCGCAGCCTATCTGGCGCGGGACGGATTCACCGGCGCAAGCCACATTCTGGAAGGCCCGCAGGGCATGGCGGCGGGCATGTCGTCGGATGCGGACCCCGCGAAGCTCACGGATGGGCTGGGCAGCCGCTGGGCCACGGCGGAAACCTCATTCAAGTTCCACGCCTCCTGCCGGCATACCCATCCGGCAGCCGACGCGCTGCTGCAACTGGTGGAGGAGCACGATCTGGCACCGGACGACATCGCCGAGGTCATCACCCACGTGCATCAGGCCGCCATCGACGTACTGGGCCCGGTGGTGGTGCCCACCACGGTGCACCAGGGCAAGTTCTCCATGGGCACTACACTGGGGCTGATTGCCGTCCATCGTCGAGCCGGTGTACAGGAATTCGAGGAGCATTACCTGGCCCCGGCAACCGCCGCCTTCCGCGACAAGGTGCGCATGGAACTGGACGAGGAAGTGGATTCCGCCTATCCGCAGCGCTGGATCGGCAAGGTCAGTCTGGTGACCACCGATGGCCGCAAGCTCAGCGCCCGGGTGGACGAACCCAAGGGCGATCCGGGCAACACGCTGAGCCGCCCGGAACTGGAGGACAAGGCCCAGCGTCTGGCTGCCTTTACCGGCGGCGCCACCCCGGAAGAGATGCGGCAGCTGATCGACACGGTCTGGCGTCTGCGCGAGATTCGGCACGTCCCCGTGCTGTTGCCGGCCTGAGGCCCAGCACGAATGCACAAACAGTCAGCGACACAACAGAGGTTTAACAACGCATGAGCAGCGAGAAGATGATGGAAGGCAAGGTGGTGATTGTGACCGGCGCCGGCGGTGGCATCGGGCGCGACATCGCCCTGCAGATGGCTGAAAACGGTGCCCGCGTGGTGGTCAACGACATCGGCGCCAGCCTCACCGGTGAAGGCGAAGATGTGGGCCCGGCACAGAAAGTGGCGGACGAGATCAAGGCCGCCGGCGGCGATGCCGTGGCCAACACCGACAGCGTGGCCGAGGCGCCTAACGCGCGCAAAATCGTGGAAACCGCGCTGGACCACTTCGGCCGCATCGACGGCGTGGTGAACAACGCCGGCATCCTCCGCGACCGCTTCTTCCACAAGATGAGCGAGCCGGAATGGGACGCCGTGGTGAAGGTCCACCTGTATGGCAGCTATTACGTCAGCCGTGCAGCCGCACCCCACTTCAAGGATCAGGGTTCCGGCGCCTTTGTGCACATGACGTCCACGTCGGGCCTGATCGGCAACTACGGCCAGGCCAACTACTCGGCGGCCAAACTGGGCCTGGTGGCCCTGTCCAAGTCCATCGCGCTGGACATGCAGCGCTTCGGCGTTCGCTCCAACTGCATCGCGCCCTTTGCGTGGAGCCGCATGATCAGCTCGATCCCCACCAACACCCCCGAGGAAGAGGCGCGGGTGAAGAAGCTGCAGCAGATGACGCCGGCCAAGGTGGCCCCCATGGCCGTCTACCTGGCCAGCGACCAGGCCGCAGAGGTGAACGCGCAGATTTTTGCCGTGCGCAACAACGAGATCTTCCTGGTGAGCCAGCCGCGGCCGGTGCGCTCGGTGCATCGCGGCGAGGGCTGGACACCGCAGAGCATCGCCGAGCATGCGATGCCGGCGCTGAAGTCCAGCTTCCATGAACTGGAACGCTCCGGTGACATATTCACCTGGGATCCGATCTGAACCGCGGATGTTTGGTGGTGCGCTTCGCTGCGCCCAAGGCATCTTAGGGCGGGATCGGGGCTTGGAGTGGTTTTTTGGTGCGTATCGCCTTCGGCTCAGAGCACCCTAC
>SLCE01000003.1 GCA_007125985.1 Ectothiorhodospiraceae bacterium
CCACCGTTGCAGACTCCAGCAAAGCCAGCAGAGCCAGCAGAGCCAGCAGAGCCAACAGAGCCAACAGAGCCAACAGAGCCAACAGAGCCAACAGCGCCAACAGAGCCAACAGAGCCAACAGCGCTGCCTGATCCGACACGGTTGGACCAGGTGACAGCCTGTTTCCTCAGCGAGCCCCAGGCCACATTGCAGGCCGCTGAAGCCTTGGCCACCGATGTGCCAGGTGAAGTCAGTATCGAGGAAATCGAAGGTCGGGAACGGGTGGGATACTGGGTTTATTTGCCGCCCCTGGATGACGTCGAGGCTGCTGAAGCCCGTGTGGAAGAGTTGCGTGCGGAGGGCATCGACGATGTGGCCGTCGTGCGGGCAGGCCCGCAGCAGCACGCCATCTCATTGGGGATCTTCAGTGCCGAACACAGAGCCGACCTGCGTCACCGGCAACTGGTCCAGCGCGGTGTGGAAGCAGAGCGAGGCGAACGATACCGGGTTATTGTTGAGTATCAGGTCTTTGTCGAGATTCCGGGTGAACAGGCCTTACCCGAGGCGGTGGCCTGGACCGAGGTGGATTGCCAAACACAGCCTGACTGAACTACCATTTGCCTCCATCGCTGGCGTAGCTCAGTTGGTAGAGCAGCTGATTTGTAATCAGCCGGTCGCGGGTTCGACTCCTGTCGCCAGCTCCAAACAAGGCCCCGTAAGTCATGGCGACTGCGGGGCTTTTTCGTGATCGATGGCCACACAGCCTGGTTTGGCTTCATCTACAGCGCATGCCTGCCACCATGCCACGCTGGCAGGCATGCCCTTCCCCCCACCGTGCTGTTAGTGATCAATCATCAGCATTGTCGTAATCACCCTTGAATTCCGGGTTCGTACGAGCATCCGCCTCATCCACAGCAGGTGCTTGTCCGGCGGCATCCGGCCGCGGGGCCTGCGGCCTGCCTTGCAACAGTTTGACATTCGCCGGCGGTGCGCTGCCGTCCTTGTCCTCGCCAAAGTACAGCGTGGTGTGCGGGAACGGAATCTCGATGCCGGCCGCGTCGAAGTGTTGTTTCACCAGCCGGTTATAGGCGCGTCCGATGGCCCACTGCAGGCCGGGTAGGGTTTTGATGCGCACGCGCACATTCACCGAGCTGTCGGCAAACTCGGTCAGCCCGTGCACTTCCAGCTCGTCCAGCAAGATGCCCGGTCGAATGTCGTCATCCGACAGCAGTTCCTCGAAGGCCTGGCGCAGCACCGCAATCACGTCGTCCACATTTTCCCGATAGGCCACGCCATACACGCCCAGGTGGTAGGCGAACTCACGCATGTAGTTGGCGACGCTGCTCACAGACGAGAACGGGATGATGTGGAAGGTGCCGGACAGGTCCCGGATGCTGATCGAGCGGATGGTCAGCTTTTCCACCGTGCCGGTGACGCCGGCCACGGTAACAACATCACCCACGCTGATGGCGTTCTCCAACTGGATGAACAGCCCGTTGATCACATCCTCCACTAGTTTTTGCGCGCCAAAGCCAATGGCCAGGCCCAGCACCCCGGCACCAGCGATGAGTGGGCCGATGTTGAGGCCAATCTCCGCCAGCACGATCATCGTTGTCATTACCACCAGTACGATGGCCACCGCATTGCGGAAGATCGTGAGCAGGGTTTTCTCCCGTGGCCCGGGTTCTCCGTGGCCAGCCTGTGGATTCAGGCGGTGTTCGATCCAGCTGGCGAATACCAGCCATACTGCCAGCGTCAGTGCGATAATCAGGATGAGAGAAACCAGCGTGCCAATGGCGGACGTGCCCGCCTCAGACGCCAGCCAGCCGGCCAGGTCGAACAGGCCCCATGCATCGGCCACTACCCCCAGGACGACCAGCAGAATGAACAGTCGCATCAACTTCAGGCTGGTGGGGATGTAGGAATTCAGCCGCGCTTCAAGTAGTGGGAATTTCACGCGCGTTTCTTCCGGAACGCGGATTCTGCGGCCGATGATCTGTGTGAGCGCGGCTGACACCATGAGTCCTAATAGAATCGCCACCACCGACTGCACTGTCGCCTGAGCCATGAATGGAAGGGCGTCTTCCGGGCGGGTGATCGACACGATTGCCAGCGCAGCGAAATAGCCGATGGCGATAACGTGCCATGTGCGCGCCAGACTGCTCATAAGAAAGCGCGTTAATGCCATCTGGCTTTTTGTGGAGGCGCCTTCCATCTGCTCCCGCACCCGTTGGCGGTTCTGCAGAATGATCGCTAGTGCATACAGGAACGCCCCGAGCATGATCAGCAGCCCCACGCCGCGCCCGAGGGCCGCTGATACGTTAATGTCAATCAAAGGGACCACAAGCATCAGCCCGTAGCCGATAAACGTTGCCAGCCGAGCCAACCAGGCGTTCCAGTAAGCGGCTTCCTCCCCGGGCATCGGCAATAGCCGCAGACCTTCGTCGCGGGATGCGAACAATACCCGGATCGCGGCCTTGAACACCTCGATGAGCAGGAACGCGTTCAGGAACAGCGAATGCCGGGTTTCCATCGCTCCGGTTTCGCCGATGAACGCCAGTGCCAGCACATAGCCGGTGACCCAGGCAAGCACCACGACCGCAAGATCCACCACCGCAGCGGCCAATACGGCGATCGTGCGACGCAGGATGGGCGGCATAACGCCCGGTTCCAGAGCCCAGCGGTTTGCCCGGCTGAACAGGCCGCGGGCCAGGCGCCGCAGCAGGATGAACGCGGCAACCGTCACGACGATCACCACGAGCAGATCCAGCGCGGCTGCTCCCAATGCTGTGAAGTCCTGGTCTTCGCCGCGTAGGTCCACGGTACGCAGGGCCGTAAATGCGTCGTTGAGTTCACGCACCGTGGCTTCGGCAACGTGCTGCGTCGCGTCAGCAATCCGCTGTGGCAGCGTAGCGCCTTCCTCAGCCTCCTCAGCGGCCGCCTCGCCGTCTGGTTCTCCTGACGCCAGGCGGCGCAACTCCCGGATCAGTTCTCCGCGACTGTCCTCGTCCTCCAGCAGCTCCGCCAATTGGCTGTACCCTTCCGGGGTCTCCGCGTGTGCCGGGCTCAACGGTGTCAGCAGCATTAGGGGCAGGATGAGAAATGCGAACCAGGATGCGAGCGGGAGTCGAGCAGTCACGAGAGCGTCCTTCTGGCTGCGGTTGAATGGAGCGCGATCAATTACTTGCACGGCAGTCTACTAGGCAAGGCCGAGTTGGTGCCATGTCCCACAGCGATGGAATAGAGGTCTAGGTGTCCTTCGGCGTGCGCCGCTTGAGGGCTGAAAACGTCTTTTCCAAAGCTTTCAGTCGCTGCGCGATCTCCTCCAATTGCAGGTAACGCACGGTGTTCTTGCGCCACTTGCGAACCGGCTGCGCAGGCAGCGGCGACGCGTACGTGCCTTTTTCTGCGATGCTCTTGGTCACCCCTGTCATGCCAGTGATGGTCACGCCGTCCGTGATTTCGATGTGGCCGGTAATCGCTGACTGCCCGCCAATCATGCACCAACTGCCGATGGTCGTGCTGCCGGCAATCATGGAGCCGCCGGCCATCACGGTATGGGCGCCGATGCGGCAGTTGTGGGCGATATGGACAAGGTTGTCGAGTTTACAACCGTCACCGATCACCGTGTCGTCCAGTGCCCCACGATCAATGGTGGAGTTCGCACCGATCTCGACATCGTGACCAATGCGCACAATGCCGAGTTGTGGAACCTTGCGCCAACCGTCGGGCCCGGGGGCAAAGCCAAACCCGTCGGCTCCGATGACAGTGCCGCTGTGAATAACCGCGTTGTTACCCACGATACAACCAGCGGCAATGTGGACGCCGGAGGCGATCCAGCAGTTTTCCCCAATTTGCGCACCCTTGCCGATCACGCTACCTGGCCCGATTTCCGTTCCACGTCCTATTCGTGCCTTTGCCTCGATGACAGCATTGGGGCCGACGGCCACACCGTCATCCAGCACGGCGTCAGCGGCGACCACCGCGGCGGGGTGCAGTCCGGGGGCTGCCCGATCACGGGGGTGCAGTTCATTGGCAAGCAGGGCGTAGGCGTAGTAAGGATCCCTTACCACCAGGGCTGGAACGGGGCAGTCGTCCACGTGGTCGGCCTTGATCAGCACTGCCCCCGCGCGGGTGGCGAGCAATTGTTTGCGATACCGCGTGCTGGCGTAAAAGCACAGCTTATTGGGGCCTGCCGCGTCCAGGGAGGCGACGCCAGTGATGGTGGTGGAGCCATCACCCACTAGGTCGGCTTGCACCAGCGGTGCCACTTCACTGAGCGTGAGTCCTCGTCCTTTCATTTGCGGGCTCCTCATCGGTCTCCACTTTGCGCCGTGTCCTAGGCGCCATGTTCCGGTAATTGAAGGGTGCACACCAGGGAAACCAGCGTACCATGGGAATAGATCAGCGCTTCCCTGGCGCGGGTTCCATGGTCGTGGCCAGAATAACCGCGTGTGAATTGGCCATGTAATGCTATAGTGCAAGAAATTCCATTAGCCTGCTTCAGGGCTTGCGGTTGCGCCGCCTAGTCACCGCATCGTCACGTTTGTATCCGATAATCCATAAGCTGCCGGGCGGCGTGATTTTCATGGCCCGAGCAAGAGCTGGTCGAGCTGCAAAGGAACACCGCAGGGTGGGGTCAGGCCATGGTACGGCTGTTTAATCATTACATTCCCAAGGGCATCCTGGGGATCTTGCTGCTGGAAGCGTTCATTCTGGCGGGCTCCATGTACATAGCCTTGCTGTTCTGGGCTGAGCCGGAAGCCGGGGTGCGGCCGGGCGACGTGTCGCGCGCCCTTGCCGAGTTCAGCGGGGTAATGCTCGCCTCGATGATGCTGATGGGGCTTTACACCACAGATCCCGAGGAGGGCGAAGGTTGGCGCGGTACCCTGATGCGGGTGACGGTCGCCTTTGTTCTTGGATTCAGTGTGCTGGCGGCGGTCAGCGCCGCCCTGGCGGA
>SLCE01000212.1 GCA_007125985.1 Ectothiorhodospiraceae bacterium
CTGGTCGGTCACCGCAAGCGGTGACCGATGCCCTCCAGTACTCGGTCCAGGCGGGGGAGGCCGAACTCGCTCCGGTCCTGACTGACCTCCGCTCAAACAGGCGGCAGCCCTGTTCCCGCCTGGCCCTGCGTGCTTCGGCTGCGCCGAAAGCCGCCAACCCGGGCCACCACCGCCCCCAGCCAGAGGTACGGGAGTCGATGGTCGTGACGTGCTTACACCCCCCGGCCTCACGGCCGGCTGGTGGCAACCGCGTTCGGCGGTTACCACCCTTGTCTCTTGGCTCCGCAGCGCCCGGCCTCAGCCCGCCAGCCGCTTGTACTTGATGCGGTGCGGACTCAGGGCCTCGTCACCCAGACGCTTCTTGCGGTCGGCTTCATAATCGGAATAGTTACCGTTGAAGAAAGTCACCTGGCTGTCGCCTTCGAAGGCGAGGATGTGGGTGGCGATGCGGTCAAGGAACCAGCGGTCGTGCGAGATCACCACCGCGCAGCCCGGGAAGGTGAGCAGGGCTTCTTCCAGTGCACGCAGGGTTTCCACGTCCAGATCGTTGGTGGGTTCGTCCAGCAGCAGCACATTGCCGCCGCTCTTCAGCAGTTTGGCCAGGTGTACGCGGTTGCGCTCACCGCCGGACAGATCACCGATGAACTTCTGCTGATCCGAGCCCTTGAAGTTGAACCGGCCGACATAAGCGCGGGAGTTGGTCTCGTAGTTGCCCACCTGGATCATGTCCAACCCGTCGGAGATTTCCTGCCAGACGGTTTTGCTGTCGTCCAGACTGTCGCGGCTCTGGTCCACGCAGGCCAGCTCCACCGTCTCGCCCAGCACCACTTCACCGGCGTCCGGCTGCTCCTGGCCCATCATCAGACGGAACAGAGTGGTCTTACCGGCCCCGTTGGGCCCGATCACGCCGACGATGCCGCCCGGGGGCAGGGAGAAATCCAGGTTCTCGTACAGCAGGTTCTCGCCGAAGGCCTTGCTGACCCCGTGGAACTCCACCACCTTGTCACCCAGTCGCGGCCCCGGTGGGATGTACAGTTCCTGGGTTTCGTTGCGCTTCTGGAATTCCTTGGACTGCAGTTCGTCAAAGCGCGCCAGCCGGGCCTTGCTCTTGGCCTGCCGGCCCTTGGGGTTCTGCCGCACCCATTCCAACTCGGCCTTGATCGCTCGGTTGTGTGAGGCCTGCTGCTTTTTCTCCTGCTCCAGCCGCTTTTCCTTCTGTTCCAGCCAGGAGGAATAGTTGCCCTCCCAGGGAATGCCCTGGCCGCGGTCCAGTTCCAGAATCCAGCCGGCGACGTTGTCGAGGAAGTAGCGATCGTGGGTCACGGCCACCACGGTGCCCGGGAATTCCGCCAGGAAGCGCTCCAGCCACGCCACGCTCTCGGCGTCCAGGTGGTTGGTGGGCTCGTCCAGCAGGAGCATATCCGGGTTGGACAGCAGCAGGCGGCATAGCGCCACGCGGCGCCGCTCACCGCCGGAGAGCTTGCTCACATCCGCATCCCAGGGCGGCAGCCGCAGGGCGTCGGCGGCCTGTTCCAGCTTGCGGTCCAGATCCCAGGCGCCGGCGGCCTCGATCTTGTCCTGCAGCTTGGCCTGCTCCTCCATCAGCTTCTCGAAATCGGCATCGGGGTCGGCCATCTGTGCCGAGACCTCGTTGAACTGATCCAGCAGTGCCTTGGTCTCGGCCACACCGTCTTCCACGTTGCCGCGCACGTCTTTCGCCGGGTCCAGCTCCGGCTCCTGCGGCAGGTAGCCGATGTTGATGCCGGGCTGCGGCCGGGCTTCACCCTCGATTTCGGTGTCGATCCCCGCCATGATGCGCAGCAGAGTGGATTTACCGGACCCGTTGAGGCCGAGCACGCCGATCTTGGCGCCCGGGAAGAAGGACAGGGAGATGTTCTTGAGAATCTCGCGTTTCGGGGGGACGATCTTGCCCACCCGGTTCATGGTGTAGATGTACTGAGCCATGGAGAATAGGTTGCCTGTGGCTTGCCGGAAAAGGCACATTATCCCGGACCGGGAGCGGGAAGCCAAACCAGTAAGCACATGAAAAATGAGGCGCCTGGTATTAAGGCGCGCCTTTTTGTGAACAGAGGCCGGCGGGATGCCGGGCGGCACACAATCAACAGGGAATACATCGACATGAGCAGGGCACACATCACCCCCTATTGGCACCGACTGCCAGCTTTCTTTCGTTTTCCGTTCCGCCGACCGGCGCTGGATCTGCTGGGCCTGACCGTCCTGCTTGGCGTGGTGCCGTTGTTGCTGGGGGTTGGACTGCTGGTATTCTTCAGCTCGCTGGCGATGATCTTCGTGCTCATGAAGTATGGCTACGAGACGCTGCAGAGCACCGCCTCCGGTGAACTGGAGCCGTTGCCGCTGGGGGAGGCGCTGTCGGGCGAGGGCTATGCGCTGCCGTTGAAGCAGTTTGCCGTGATCGTCTGCCTGTTCGTGGTCGTGGGCTTTGTGGGCGTGATCTCGCCGGTGCTGATGCTGATCATGTTTCTGCTGGTGTCCCTGCTGCTGCCGGCAAGCGTCATCATCCTGGGCACGGAGCGCAGTTTTTTCGCTGCCGTTAATCCGGTCAACCTCTACTCGGTGGCCGTGCGTATCGGTTGGGCGTACCTCGGGCTTTTCGGCCTGTTGTTGTGTATCCAGATCGCCACGGCGTCAGCAGCGCAGCTTGTGGAGTTCCTGTTGCCGGCCGGGGGCAACCCCTACCTGAATTACAGTGGCATGATCTTCGTGGGAAATTATTTCACGTTGATGACGTTCAATCTGCTGGGCTATGTGGTGTACCAATACCACGAGGCGCTGGGCCACCCGGTGCATCATGCGGAAGACGGGGAGTTCGACGAACTGGCGCTGTTCGAGGAACTGCTGGAGGCCGGCAATCACCAGGCGGCCCTGACCGAGCTGCGTTCAGTGATTGCGCACCACCCGGAACGCAGGGACCTGAAGGAAAAGCTGGTGCGCCTGGCCCGGCTTGCCGGCGATGCGGCAACCCTGAAACGCGAGGGGCCGGAGGCCATTGCCAGCCTGGTGCGGGCCGGGCGTATGCGCGATGCCACGGATGTGTACCTGGACTGCCTGGAGGTGGATCCGGGCTTCCGACCGCAGGCGGCGGAGGTCCATGACGTGATCGCCATGGAACTGCGCAGTCGGGGCCAGATTCGCGAGGCATTGATGCTGCTGAACGGCTTTCACCAGCGGTTTCCCGGGCATCCGCTGGTGCCCCGCGCCTACCTGCTTGCTGCACGCATGTTTGTGGATGATGCGCGCAAGCCGCAGCAGGCGAGGAAGTTGTTGACGTACCTCCAGCGGCATTACGCCGACAGCCCCTACGCCTCCGAGGTGGAGTCGCTGCAGCGCAGTCTGACCTGAGCCCATGGCCGTGTTGCACGGAGGCGTCATCATGCCGGCCTTGCGGCCGGTGCCGGCAACCGCCTGCGGTGTTGGCGCACCGCATCCCCGACAACGCCGCGTGAGGCCTGCTATGCCGGCGTGGCCGGCGGCTCATGCTTGAGCCGTTTCTCCGCCTGCTTGGCCTGGCGTTGCACCTCGCGGCTGCTGACGATGTGGCCCTGGCTGGCGAAACGCTCGTGGTTGGCCTCGATCTCATCAAGGACGTAGAGGTAATTCACCATCAGCCCCAGGCTCTGCCGCAAGCCGTTATCCGAGACATCTCCCAGCCAGTTCAGCCGGTGCAGGCGGGCGCCGTTGCCGAGATGGAAGCGTGCCACCGGGTTGGCAGGCTGTCCGTGGCGTCCTTTGGCCTCCAGCAGATAGTGGGCGGCCAGCGGCATGACCAGTTGCTGCAGGCCATTGGCCGCCTGCAGCAGGCTGCGTGGGTCGGGGTTATCCAGAATGGCGAGTGCCTTGCGGTCCGACTCGCTCAGCGGGAAAGCCGGGTCGTCACGCCGCTCCCGCAGCCAGTCCACGAAGCCGGGTAGCGGCGACAGGGTGACGAAATTGCGCAGGTTGGGCAGTTCCTGGCGCAGTTCCTGAACCACCTGCTTGATCAGGAAATTGCCAAAGGAGATACCACGCAGCCCCACCTGACAGTTACTGATGCTGTAGAACGCGGCAGTATCGGCTTCCTCGGCGGCACTGGGGTCGGCAGCTTTGCTGTCCAGAATGGGTTGGATGCGGTCGGGCAAACCGTCGGTGAGGGCCACCTGCACGAAGATCAGCGGTTCGTCGCCGGTGGCCGGGTGGAAGAAGGCGAAGCAGCGCCGGTCCGCCGGGTTCAGGCGCCGGCGCAGGTCATCCCAGCCGCGCATGGCATGGACCGCCTCGTAGGCAATGATCTTCTCAAGGACGGCGGCCGGGGTGTGCCAGTCGATACGTTGCAGCACCAGAAAGCCGCGGTTGAACCAGGAGCTGAACAGGGCGGTGAAATCCGCATCCAGTGGGCGCAGTTCCGGGTGCTCACGCAACAGGTGCTGCAGGTCAGCCCGCATGCGGACCAGTTCGAAGGTGTAGCCGGGCAACAGGTTCAGGCGGCGTAGCAGTTCCTGGCGCGGTGGTTCGCAGGCGCGGAACAGGGCCTGGGCGTGGGCGCTGTCCGGATCTGCACTGTACGCCGCATAGGCCGCATGCACGGCATCCGGGTCGGGGTTGAAGCCGCTGGCCAGGGCCTGGAAGAAGCGCAGCTTGTCCGTGTCGGACAGGCGCTGGTAGCGCTGCAGGGCGCGGTGCGCGTGGGCCATGCTGGATGCCTCGCCGTCGCTGTCCAGCAGCACCTGGCATTGCTCCAGGAGCAGTTCGGCACCCTGGCCATTGTCTTCGTGCCGGGTGACCCAGCGCCGGGCATAGCGCTGAGTCAGTGTGCTGAGCAAATCGTTCAGAAACGTGGCATTCATCGACAATCTCTCCCCCAGTCCCGTGTTCCGGCACCTGTCATCCGGGGACTGTAGCACGCGGCGCAGTGGGAGGCAGCAGGCCCCGGGGGCTCAGCCGCCGGACGGGGCGCCGCCGTGCATCTGGCGCAACAGGTGCCTGCCGTACTCCGCTTGCGAATGCCCGGGAAAGCCGCGGGTCAGAGTTTCCAGATGCGGCTGGGCCCGCTCCGGATGGCGGGCCCGGAGATGTGCTTCCGCCACGGCCACCAGCATGTCAGGTGTTTCCGGTAACCGGTTGCGCTGTGCCACCGCAAGCAGGCGTTCGGCCTCGGTCGTGGCGCCCTGTCGCGCGAGCAGAATACCCAGGGACTGAATCAGACGACCATCGAAGCGGGCGCGCGGGCGGGCGCGCTGGGTGTAGTCCCGGAATGTATCCAGAACCAGCTGCGTGTCCGCCGGTGCGCGGGGTGTCATCGACAGAATCCGTCGGGCAACCCGGTGAAAGGCCTCTGACTGTGGTTGCAACTGAAGGCAGCGATAGAGACGGCGCAACAGGTCCGGATTATCCGGGTCCTGCTCCAGCAGGCGCTCCAGCATGGGGTGGGCCTGGTCGAACTCCAGTTCCCTCAGATGGGTGTCCACCTTGGCAAGCTGGGCCGCCGGGTCATCCTCGGGGCGTTGCTCGCGCACGTAGGCCCGGTTGATGCGCGATGGCCAGAACCGGACCAGCCCCATGGCGATCACTGCGCCCGCGCTGAGGCCGGCGGCATGGGCGGCGTAGTTGACGTTCCCGTCCGCATCCAGCCAGAACCAGGACAGCAGTTCGTAGCCCAGCCATACGGGTAACAACAGAATGGCCGGGGCCCGGGTGACATTGAAATACACCCAGATGAAGTAGAAAAACTGCACCCGCGTGCGGCCGAACAACACGCAATACATGCCCATCAGTGCAGCAATAGCGCCGGAGGCGCCCACGCCCGGTATGAAGCGCTCGCCGGCAACCACCAGATCCGCCGCCCCGGCCAGTACGCCGCCGAGGAGATAGGCCGACAGCATCAGGCGGCTGCCGATGGCCCCTTCCACCAGAAAGCCGATGGCCAGCAGGAACAGCATGTTGCCCAGCAGGTGAAACGGATCGCCATGGAGAAACATGTGGCTCAACAGGGTCAGCGGCTCGGCTTCGGCGGGTCGCAGCCCCCAGGCCCAGAATGTGACCTGGTTGAGTTTGTCATCCAGTGCCGCGCGCTTCTCCAACCACGCGGCGTGGTCCGGATTCTCCGGCGGCAGGGCGGTGCCATCGCGCACCCGCAGCATGAATTCCTCATCGGCGGTCAGATGCCAGAGCACCGCGGCTGCAGGTTGATCACGGACGGCCTCAACGTCCGCGCCGCTGCGTTCCTGCAGATATTGCTGCCGCTCCAACTCCATCAGGCCCGAGTCGGCGTAATAGGTGACGGCATTATCCAGATGCTGCGGTTCACCGCTCTGGAACAGCAGGAAGGCCAGGATATTCGCCAGGATCAAGCCCAGGGTCACAACAGGCGGGCGTTTCCAGTCCGGCTTCCGGTCAAAGGGGATGAGCAGCACGCTGTGGTCCTTTTTTCTGTGTTTGCTCGGTTGTGGTGGTTGGGGGGGTGTATCGCACACCGCCCGGTTCCGACACATCATAGCCTTCCATGGCGGTCGCTCGCGGGTGCCCGCAGACCTCTGTTGCTGACGCAGCTTGCTGGCTGGTGTTGAGGATCTTTGCGACGGAAGCGCTCCGGAAGCGAGCCGTTCTGATCAGTCGGTTGCCAGCTCGACCCGGTTGCGTCCGGCATTTTTAGCGGCATAAAGGGCCTGGTCCGCGCGGGTCACAAACTCGCGTTGTGCCTCTTTTCCGGCAGTGACGGCCACCCCGATACTGACGGTAACGGTACCGTAGGCGCCCAGATCCAGGTTTTCGATCATCTGCCGCAGTCGCTCTGCAAGGAGCCTGCTGTCGTCCAGGCTGGTTTCGGGCGCCAGCACGACGAATTCCTCTCCCCCCCAGCGGCCCACATGGTCGGTCGCACGCAGGCTGTTCCTGGCTGCCTCGGCGACCCGCACCAGCACGTCATCACCGGCGTCGTGACCGAAGGTGTCGTTGAAACGCTTAAAGTGGTCGATATCCAACATCATCAGGCAACATTCACCGCCATAGCGTCGTGCCCGTTCGATTTCCTGGTTGATCTCCTCCCCGATGCGATAGCGATTCCATAGCCCGGTCAGATGATCATGGCTGGCCATTTGCGTGAGTTGCTCGTTCAGCCGCGAGATTTCGTTGGCCGCAACCACCGCGGCCACATCGCTGGCCAGGTCCTGGGCCGCCCGCATTTCCAACGTCGTCCAGGCCTCGCTACGCCCCCGTACTTCCTCCTCCCAGGACCGGAAGGAGGAGCGCGGGCTGATTCGCCCACCACTGCTTTCCAACCTTTTCTCCGGGTTGCCGGCCCAGACCCGCGTTTTGATCTTCTCGTGCCGGAACAGCAGCAACCAGGCGATTCGTGAGTGCCGGATGGGCAAGGGAGCGGCAAGCAGCCCCCCGATACTGGATGACACCCACCGGCCCAGCGGCGTCGCATCCAGCTTGCTGCTTGCCCAGGCCTGCCCATGGTTTGACTCGCGCGCCAGCCAGGCCAGGATCGACTCGAGATCCCCCTGGTCCGGGACTTCGCCTACAACTTCCAACCGTTCACCAACCGCCAGTACGGCGCCGCTGGCCCGGAACACTTTCAGCCATCCCTTTCCATGCCGCTTCAGTAGTTCGGCGACCTGCCGGAATTCACCTTGCTTATCGAGCAGAAGGGCACGGCTGTCGTTGGCCCGGGCGATCAGCTCGGCCTGTTCATGCGCCTGGATCAGTTCCACCTGGAAGGAGGCTGATTGCGCCACGGCACGCAAAGCGTCCCGTAATGCTGGCGAGAGTATCATCGGCCTTTCGGCATGACAGGCCAGCAGCCCCCAAAGACGCCCTTTCACATGCAGGGCAATCGACATGGAGGCAACCACGCCCATGTTGGCCAGGTAGAGCCGGTGAATCGGTGCAACGGCTCGAAGCACACCTTTTGACAGATCCAGCGGCGCATCATCTTCTGGATCTGTTTCCGGCACCAAGGCGACCGGATCGGCAGTGGCGTCCGGAATGTCACGGACCCGCTTGATGCTGTATAGCCGGCGCACCTGTTCGGGAATATCGCTGGCCGGAAAGTGATGCCCGAGATAGCTGTCAACCTGTTCGGTCCGACTCTCTGCAATGACACTCCCATTCCAGTCCTCGTCGAAACGGTAGACCATCACTCGGTCGTAGCCTGCCAGATCGCGGGTCAGTTCGGTCAGTTCATTCGCCAGAGTGTCCAGGGTGCGGATTCTGGAAAGCCGTGTCTGCCAGTCGGTGAGCACCGAGAACAGTGAGCGCTCGGGTTGGCCTTTAACGGGTTCGAACTCGAGCACCACGCGAGAACCGCTGTGATAGGGCAGCACCCGGAAACGACGAGCCCGCCCTCCAGTGCGGATCGAGAAAATCACCGCCCGAAACGGGGATTCATTGTCGATGACGTCACGAATGTGCTCCAGCCGCCGCGACCCCATCAGTTCCTCCGGTGAACCTGCCAGTACCTGGTCTGCAGTGATGCCCAGCATGGCCTCGATATTGGCCGACACCTGATGGATACGTGTGAGCTGCGCATCGCAGCTGATCAGTACACCGTGGGGCTGAATGGCACCAGGGATATGCACCGGCTCGGTGGCGCAAGCGAGCAGAGCGGCCTCCAGTTCATCCGGCGAAAGCTCATGTTCGTTGCTCACCGATTTCACCCGTCACACCCCCTCACCGGCTGTTGTGCTTTATTCGACAAGCACTTTACTCAGTGATGTCAGATGCTTGCGTATGATATCGGTTCAGGCGTTGTAACGCACGTTGCCCAGTTCTGACAGCTCATAGCCTTCCATGGCGACCGCTCGCTGCCGAAAGCGTTCCGTGCGGGCGAAGGCCAGCAGGCGTTGTACCGGCGGCTCGAAGTAGCTGCGGCGGCGCAGCGCCAGATCGAAGTATTCTGTGTGCAGCGGGATGAAGTGCAGGCCGTGGCGGGTGGCTGAGGCGCGCACGCCCAGGCCCGCGTCGGCGCGCCCCTCGCGGACATCCAGCGCCAGATCGTCCTCGCTCAGGGCCGGGTGGGGCAACAGTTGCAGCTTGCCCTGCTCGAGCCCGGCATCGGCCAGGAGCTGGCGGAACAGGGTGCTGGCTCCAGCCTCCGGTTGTCGGTTCGCGACCCGCAGCGGCTGGATTACCAGGTCATGCAGGCTGTTGATGCGGCGCGGATTGCCGGCGGCCACCAGCAGACCTTGTTCCCGCCGGGCCCAATGAATGATCACCAGATCACGCATGCCGCTGAGCCCGAGCCGCGCCGGATCATTGTAGCTGTCGTCTTCCGCATGGCGCACATGAATGCCGACCAGCATGGCCTGACCCGCCAGCAACCGCTGTACGCCGTCGCCGCTGCCGTGGCAGAGCTGGGCCAGTTCGCTGCCGGATTCCCGCAGTGCCCAGTCCAGCAGCGGGTCCTGGCTGCCGGCCAGTACCCAGGGGACTGGCCGACCGGCCTGTTCATCCCCTTCCAGGTGACTCATCAACCAGAGATCCACGGCCTGCTTCGGGAAGAGCAGCTTGCCGGTGATCTTGGTGCAGGGGATCAGACCCTGACGCACAAGATCATAGACCTTGCGTTCCCGCAGGCGCAGGTAGGCGGCGACTTCGGCGGTGGTCATCAGAGATGGATTCATGCGTTTTGCTGTTTTTGACTGTTTCTGTTACTGAGCTGGATGTTTTGTCTCACAGAATAGCGGCATGATGCTGAAAAAGAACAGGAGGAGTGATGGAATCCGGTGAGAACGCCTTCCTGACCGCATTCCAGCTGATTGTCGGCATGGATCCGGTGTTGACCGGGATCGTGCTGCTCTCCCTGCAGGTCAGCCTGTCTGCGGTGCTCATCGCCGCGCTCATCGGTCTGCCGCTGGGCGCGGCCATCGCCTTGTGGCGCTTTCCCGGCCGCGGGCTGCTGATCACGCTGCTCAATGCCTTTATGGGGTTGCCGCCGGTGGTGGCCGGGCTTCTGGTCTACCTCCTGCTTTCCCGGGCCGGCCCGCTGGGCCAGTTTGGCCTTCTGTTCACGCCCACAGCCATGGTGATTGCCCAGTGCCTGCTGGTGCTGCCCATCGTTGCTGCACTGACGCGACAGGTGGTGGAGGATCTCTGGAACGAGTACGCGGAGCAGTTGCAGTCTCTGGGCGCCTCCCGGTTACGCTCCATCCCCACCTTGCTCTGGGACGGCCGTATCAGCCTGGTGACAGCGGTATTGGCCGGTTTCGGCCGTGCCAGCGCTGAAGTGGGGGCGGTACTGATCGTGGGCGGGAATATCGATGGTGTCACCCGCGTGATGACCACAGCCATTGCCCTGGAAACCAGCCGCGGTGACCTGCCGCTGGCCCTGGGGTTGGGACTGGTACTCATGCTGCTGGTGGCATTGGTCAACGGCGCCGCCTTCCTGATGGGGGAAGCGGCCAGGAGGCGGGCGGGATGAGCCGGTTGGAACTGCCCGTGTCGTTGTTGCCGTTGGAACTGCGGGAGGTGGGCTTCCGCCACGCTGACCAGAACCTGCTTGACGGAGTCACCCTGCGGCTGGGACGCGTGGGCAAGACGGTCATCATGGGACCGAACGGGGCGGGCAAGAGCCTTTTGATGCGGCTGTGTCATGGCCTGCTTCGCCCCACCAGCGGCTCCATTGTGTGGCACGGCGCGGGGCGTCTGGGGGTGCAGGCAGTGCAGCATCGGCAGGCCATGGTGTTCCAGCGCCCCGTGCTGCTGCGGCGCAGCGGCCGGGCCAACGTGGAATACGTCCTCGCACTGCGGGGCATGGGCCGCCGGGAGCGGCGCCGGCTAGCCGGAGAAGCGCTGGAGCGTTTCGGGCTGGCAGCCATCGGGGATCGTCCGGCCCGGGTGCTGTCCGGAGGCGAGCAGCAGCGGTTGGCCCTGGCGCGGGCCTGGGCGCTGCGCCCGGAAATCCTCTTTCTCGATGAACCCACATCGGCGCTGGACCCCGCCGCCACCAAGGCGGTGGAGGATGCGGTGCAGGCGTTTCACGAAGACGGTACCCGCATCGTCATGAGCAGTCACAATCTGGGCCAGGCCCGGCGACTGGCGGACGATGTGGTGTTCCTGTGTCGCGGGAGGCTGTTGGAGCACACCCCGGCCGAGCACTTCTTCACCGGGCCCGCCTCGGCGGAGGCCGCTGCCTTCCTGCGCGGTGATCTGGTCTGGTAACACCCATGCTGGGAGGGGAACGACGGTGATTCGGCGGATAAGACGACTGGTGCTGGGCCTGCTGTTGTTGGGACTGCCTGGAGGTGTTTCCGCCGCCGACCGCCACATCACGCTGGCGTCCACCACGTCCACCGAGCAGTCCGGGCTGTTCGCCCACATCATTCCCGTGTTCCGGAACAGCACAGGCATTGACGTGCGGGTGGTCGCCGTGGGTACCGGCCAGGCTTTTGCCATCGCCCGCCGTGGTGACGCGGACGCCCTGCTGGTCCATGACCGGGACGGTGAGGACGAGTTTGTGGCCCGGGGCTATGGCCAGGAGCGCCAGGACGTGATGTACAACGACTTCATTCTGATCGGCCCGTCGCAGGATCCGGCGGCAGTGGCCGGGGCCGATAACATTGTCGACGCCCTGCAGCGTATCGCCGGGGCCAGGGTGCCGTTCGTCTCGCGCGGTGATGACAGCGGCACATACCGCGCGGAACGACGGATCTGGGAATTGGCGGGCATCTCACCCTCCGGCAGCTGGTACCGGGCGTTGGGAAGCGGTATGGGGCCGACACTGAATACCGCCGCGGGGATGGACGCCTATGTGTTGGCCGATCGCGGGACCTGGCTCAGCTTCGGTAACCGGCAGAACCTCACCGTTCTGTTCGAAGGCGACGAGACGCTGTTCAACCCCTATGGCAGTGTGCTGATCAATCCGGAGCGGCATCCGCATCTGAAGCACGACCTGGCAGAGATCTGGCACCGTTGGCTGATCTCCGACGAAGGCCAGGCGGCGATTGCGTCCTTCACGCTCAGGGGCGAGCCGGTGTTTTTCCCGAGCGGCCGTTGATCGCTCACCCTTTGCCGCGGGTCCCGGTCTTTCCGGGTTCGGCCTTTTTCTCGATGAATTGGATGATGCTGCCGGCGATGTCCTTTCCCGTAGCGCGTTCAATGCCTTCCAGGCCAGGGGAGGAATTGACCTCCAGCACCACCGGGCCGTGATTGGATCGCATGATGTCCACGCCGGCCACGTTCAGACCCATGATGCGCGCCGCCCGGACGGCGGTGGAGCGCTCCTCCGGAGTGATGCGGACGGGCCGCACGGAGCCCCCCCGGTGCACATTGGAGCGGAACTCGCCTTCCTTGGCCTGGCGCATCATTGAGCCGACGATTTTGTCGCCGACCACGAAACAGCGGATGTCCGCGCCGCCCGCTTCCTGGATGTACTCCTGGGTCAGGAAGTAGGCATGCAGTCCACGGAAGGCGTCGATCACGCTCTCCGCTGCCTTGTTCGTTTCCGCCAGTACCACACCCTTGCCCTGAGTGCCCTCCAGCAGCTTGATGACCAGTGGCGCGCCGCCCACCATGTTGATCAGGTCGGTATTGTCGTCCGGCGAATAGCCGAACCCGGTGACCGGCAGGCCGATACCCTTGCGGGAGAGCAGTTGCAGCGAACGCAGCTTGTCCCGGGCGCGACTAATGGCCACGGACTCATTCACGCAGAACGTGCCCATCATCTCGAACTGCCGCACAACAGCCGTGCCGTAGAAGGTGATGGAGGCACCAATCCGCGGAATGACGGCATCTGCGGGTTCCAGCAACTCGCCCTTGTAATGGATTTCGGGGCGGTGGGAACTGATGTTCATGTAGCAGCGCAGCGGGTCGATGACCCGCACATCATGGCCACGTGATTCGGCCGCCTCCACCAGTCGACCGGTGGAGTACAGGCGCCGGTTGCGGGACAGGATGATGATCTTGCGCGGTTCGGTCATGATTGGTTCCCGTCTCGAGGGGATGTCAGTTCGGGTGGGGTCAGCGCCCGAACAGGTACGATGCGCTGGGGTCGACGATCAGATGCCGCCGCATGGCCCGGCGGCCAAGCAGCATGCGGAAACCCATGCTATCGCGGTTGGTCAGGGTCAGTTCAATGGGCCATTGATCCTCGCCCAGGCGGAGCAGGGTGCGGATCACCGGGCGCGATTCCACATGACCATTGGAGCTGCGGATCTCCCGTTCGTCCATCACGTCCGCCACGCAGTGCACGGTGATGTCGCTGCGCTTCTGCAGTGGGTGGATGTCGAAACGTACCCGCGGCCGGCCGTTCTCCTGGAAACGCCGGAGGTGGATGGCGTGCAGCGCCGACGTCAGTGCCCCGGTGTCCACCTTGGCCTTGACGGCTTCAATGCCCAATTCCGGCAGGCAAACCCATTCACGCCATCCCACAATCTGCTTTTTCACCTGCATGCATCGGAACTCATTGCTGTCGTTCCTTTCTCCTGGTGGCTTCGTTCACAGGCCCGGGGCGCGGGCAGGCTTAGCGGAAGCGCCACCCATTGCAGGGCTGATACCGGACAAGGCGGTCTCAGACTGTCGGCGAGAGGGACCTCGCCGACAAGCCCACAGGGACGTATTTACGGTGTGTCTGGGACCGCCTTGTCCGGTGTCAGTCCGTATCGAAGCCCCCACATGCCGCCCTTGTAGAGCAATCCGTGTCCACTGACAAGCAAAGTTGCAAGGATGCAGGGGGAAACGTGTTATTCCAGCACTGTATCAGTGCATTGCACCATGAAAATCAGGTATGCTATGCGGCTCCGTGAAGCCGGTCATGCTGGGCTCACCCAGTTTCCGGGTGCCACAACCGCATTCGTTTTCCATTCCATTTCACGCCGAGGACGCCGCATGTTCGCCAGCGATATGAACATTGCAAGTTTTGATGCCGAACTCTGGGACGCCATCCAGGACGAGACCCGTCGGCAGGAAGAGCACATCGAACTCATCGCCTCCGAGAACTATGCCAGCCCGCGGGTCATGGAAGCGCAGGGCACGGTGCTCACCAACAAGTATGCGGAAGGGTATCCCGGCAAGCGCTACTACGGCGGCTGCGAGTACGTGGACGAAGCCGAGCGCCTGGCCATTGACCGTGCCTGCAAGCTCTTCGACTGCGCCTACGCCAACGTGCAGCCGCACTCCGGCTCCCAGGCCAATGCCGCGGTGTACATGGCGCTGTGTCAGCCGGGCGATACCGTGCTGGGCATGAGCCTGGATCACGGCGGCCACCTGACCCACGGCGCCAAACCCAATTTCTCCGGCAAACTCTACAATGCCGTGCAGTACGGGCTGAACCCGGAAACCGGTGAAATCGACTACGAACAGGTGGAGCGGCTGGCGCTGGAGCACAAGCCGCGCATGATCGTGGCTGGCTTCTCCGCCTATTCCCGCGTGGTGGACTGGAAGCGTTTCCGCGAGATCGCCGACAAGGTGGGCGCCTACCTGCTGGTGGATATGGCCCATGTGGCGGGCCTCGTCGCGGCCGGAGTCTACCCCAGCCCGGTGCCGTACGCGGATGTCTGCACCACCACCACCCACAAAACCCTGCGCGGCCCGCGCGGTGGCCTGATCGTGGCGCGGGAGAATCCGGAGCTGGCCAAGAAATTCAACTCCCTGGTGTTCCCGGGTACCCAGGGTGGGCCGCTGATGCATGTGATCGCCGCCAAGGCCGTGGCCTTCAAGGAGGCCATGGAACCCGGTTTCCGTGCCTATCAGGAAAAGGTGGTGGAAAACGCCCGCGCCATGGCTGCCGTCATTGCTGAACGCGGTTATGAGGTGGTTTCCGGAGGCACCGACAACCATCTGTTCCTGGTGAGCCTGATCAAGCAGGGCATCACCGGTAAGGACGCGGACGCGGCGCTGGGTGCGGCCAATATCACGGTGAACAAGAACACCGTGCCCAATGACCCGGAGTCGCCGTTTGTCACCTCCGGCCTGCGCATCGGCACCCCGGCCATTACAACCCGCGGGTTCACGGCTGAGGACTCCGCCCAGCTGGCGCACTGGATCTGCGACGTGCTGGACGATATCGGCAATGCCGCCGTCATCGAACGCGTCAAGGGCCAGGTGCTGGAGATCTGCAAGCGGTTGCCGGTCTACGAATTCAACCGGTTGGCGTAACGGGTACGGGCCGCCTCGGGCTGTCCAGGGAGTAATGCAATGCGTTGTCCGTTCTGTCAGGCGCAGGATACCCGGGTGATTGATTCCCGGCTTGGCCGCGATGGCGACCAGGTGCGCCGGCGGCGGGAATGCAGCACCTGCGGTGAACGGTTTACCACGTTCGAGACAGCCGAATTGCTGCTCCCGCGGATGGTCAAGCAGGACGGTACCCGCGAGCCCTTTGACGAGGGCAAATTGCGCACGGGCATGATGCGTGCCCTGGAGAAGCGGCCGGTGGATACTGACCGGGTCGAGTCGGCGGTGCACCGCATCGTGCAGCGATTGCGCTCCCTGGGTGACCGCGAAGTTCCTACGCGCCAGCTGGGTGAGTGGGTTATGGAGGAACTCCGCGAACTTGATCAGGTGGCCTACGTGCGGTTCGCCTCGGTCTACCGCAGCTTTGAGGATGTCAGCGCCTTCCGCGAAGTGATTGACGGCCTGGAGCGGCAGCCGCCGGGTTCCAGCGGAAAGAGCTGAGCCGACGATCACCGTGACTGCCTCTGCCTTTACCACCGAAGAACGCAGGTATATGGCCCGCGCCCTGCAGCTTGCCGAGCAGGGCCAGTGGACCACCCGGCCCAATCCACGGGTGGGTTGCGTGCTGGTGCGGGATGGGCACGTGGTGGGGGAGGGCTACCACGAGCGCGCCGGTGAACCTCACGCCGAGGTGCACGCGCTGCGCCAGGCCGGGGAACTGGCCCGTGGCGCCACCGCCTACGTGACCCTGGAGCCCTGCTCGCACCATGGACGTACCCCCCCCTGCGCCGAGGCGCTGGTGGAGGCCGGTGTGGCACGGGTGGTGGTGGCCATGGAGGACCCGAATCCGCAGGTGGCCGGCCGTGGACTGGCCCGATTGCAAGAGGCCGGCATCGGGGCCCGGAGCGGCCTGCTGGCCGCCGAGGCAGAGGCGCTGAACCCCGGCTATGCCCGCCGCATGCGCGGCGGCCTGCCCTGGGTGCGGCTGAAGCTGGCCGCCAGCCTGGATGGGCGGACAGCCATGGCCAGCGGTGAGAGCAAATGGATTACCGGCCCTGCGGCCAGGGCGGATGTGCACCGACTCAGGGCACGCAGCTGCGCCGTGGTCACCGGTATCGGCACCGTGGTTGCGGATGATCCGCAGCTCACCGTTCGGAACGTGGCACAGGCCGACCGGATTCCGCCGCCGCTACGCGTGGTGCTGGACAGCGAACTGCGCACGCCGCCCACTGCCGCACTGCTGCAGGATGGTGGCCCGGTGCTGATCTACACGGCTTCCAGGGATCAGGCACGCGCCTGGGCTTTGCTGGAACGTGGCGCCCGTGTGGAAACACTGGTTCGCGCCGGGCAGCTGCCGCTGCGCCGGGTGCTGGAGCTGCTGGCCGGGAGCCAGATCAATGAGGTGCTGGTGGAATGCGGAGCCACGCTGGCTGGTGCATTCCTGGCGGAAGGCCTGGTGGACGAGCTCTGGCTGTACCAGGCCATGCATCTCATGGGTGACGCCGCGCGTCCCCTGGTGCGCCTGCCGGATGTGACACAGATGAGACAACGTCATGCGCTGGCACTGGCAGACCAGCGGATGCTTGGTGATGATCTGCGGCTGATCCTGAAACCGAAAACGGAGGCTGGCTGATGTTTACCGGAATTGTGCAGGCGCTGGGCAGCATACGTGCCAGCGACAGCCGTGGCGAGGACGTGCGCCTGACCATCGGCACCGGTACCCTTCCCATGACCGATGTGCAATTGGGGGACAGCATAGCCGTCAACGGTGTCTGCCTCACCGCGGTGCAACTGGAGGCGGACAGCTTCGCCGCCGATGTCTCCCGGGAAACCCTGGAGCGCACCAGTCTGGGCGGCCTGTCCCAGGGTAGCCGTGTGAATCTGGAAAAGGCGCTGACGCTCTCCACGCCCTTGGGCGGGCATCTGGTCAGCGGTCACGTGGACGGCCTGGGCGAGGTGCTGGAAAGCCGGCAGGACGGGCGATCCTGGCGGCTCC
This sequence comes from Ectothiorhodospiraceae bacterium, assembly GCA_007125985.1. GTDB lineage: Bacteria > Pseudomonadota > Gammaproteobacteria > Nitrococcales > Aquisalimonadaceae > LSCE01. The sequence continues at coordinate 17,123 of SLCE01000212.1, forward strand.
TGTTTCGCGCGCCGGATCGACTGGCGCGCTACATCGCGGAAAAAGGCTCCATCTGCATCGATGGCACCAGCCTCACGGTTAACGGCGTGAACGGTGCCGAGTTCCACGTCAACATCGTCCCGCATACCATGGACGCCACCATCATGGGGGAGTATCGTCCCGGGCGAAAGGTGAACCTGGAAGTGGACCTGATCGCGCGCTACCTGGAAAGGCTGGTGCTGGGCGATCAGGCCGCCGTTCCCGAACAGGGCATCACGCGGGAATTTCTTGCCCGGCACGGTTTTCGTGTCGACTGACCCAGCAGGATGACAAGCATGGCGTTCAACAGCATCGAAGAGATCATCGAGGACATGCGCCAGGGGCGCATGGTGATCATCATGGACGATGAGGACCGGGAGAACGAAGGCGACCTGGTCATGGCGTCCAGCATGGTGCGCCCGGAAGACATCAACTTCATGGCCCGCTTCGGCCGGGGCCTGATCTGCATGACCATGACCCGCGAGCGCTGCGAACAGCTCCGACTGCCGCTCATGGTCAACGACACCGATCAGGCTCAGTCCACCAACTTTACCGTGTCCATCGAGGCATCCACCGGCGTCACCACCGGCATCAGCGCGGCTGATCGTGCGCGCACGGTCCAGGCGGCCGTCGCTCCCAATGCGCGACCGGAAGACCTGGTACAGCCGGGGCATATTTTCCCGCTCATGGCCCAGCCCGGCGGTGTGCTCACCCGGGCCGGCCACACCGAGGCCGGCTGCGACCTGGCGCGCCTGGCCGGCTTCGAGGCGTCCTCGGTCATTGTCGAGATCCTCAACGAGGATGGCACCATGGCCCGCCGCGACGACCTGATGGCTTTTGCGCGGGAGCACGGGCTCAAAATCGGTACCGTGGCCGATCTCATCGCCTATCGCATTCGCAACGAGCGCACGGTGGAGCGCGTGGGTGACTGCGAATTGCCCACGGAATTCGGCGATTTCCACCTTTATGCCTATCAGGACAACGTGGACAACCGACTGCATTTCGCGCTGGTGAAAGGCCGCCTGCAGCCTGAGGAGCCGGCGCTGGTGCGCGTTCATCTTCAGAACACCCTGGGCGATCTGTTCGCCAGCAATGGTCCGCTGTGTGGCTGGCCGCTGCGTGCTGCGCTGAAACAGGTGGCGGAGGCCGGCGCCGGCGTGGTCCTGGTGCTGCGTAACAACGAGGATGATTCCACCATCCTCAACCGCATGCGCGACTACCAGCGGCTGACCGCGGGCGCCAACCCGGAAAGCGTGGGCGCCGGACACGGGTCGCCGGAACTGCGTACCTATGGCCTCGGCGCCCAGATTCTCACTGATCTGGGGGTGGCGCGGATGCGTGTGATCAGCTCGCCGAAACGGATGCACGCCCTGTCGGGCTTCGGCATGGAAGTGACCGAATACGTGGATCCGCAATAGGGTCGGGCGATCCCGGCTATACCCTGAACTGAACGACGGACGTAACCATGAAAACCATCGAAGGCAGCTTTACCCATACCAGTGGCCGTTACGTGATTGCTGTGGCCCGTTTCAACAGCTTCGTGGTGGAAAGCCTGCTGGAAGGGGCGCTGGACGCCCTGCGCCGGCATGGCGTGAAAGATGCCCAGATCACCCTGGTGCGTGTACCCGGTGCCTGGGAACTCCCGCTGGTGGTGAACCGACTGGCGCGCAAAGGCGATTGTGATGCCGTGATCGCATTGGGTGCGGTGATCCGCGGCGGCACACCGCATTTCGAGCATGTGGCTGGCGAATGCACCAAGGGCTTGGCCCAGGCATCCATGGAACATGACGTGCCGGTAGCCTTCGGCGTGCTGACGGTGGATACCATCGAGCAGGCGATTGAACGGGCTGGCACCAAGGCGGGTAACAAGGGTGCCGAAGCGGCCCTGTCCGCGCTGGAGATGGTGGATCTGCTGGCGCAGGTGGGCAAATAGGCAGCATGAGCAGGCGAGCGAAAAAGCCCCAGGCCGGGCGTCGGCTCACCCTGGCGCGGCACCGCGCCATGCAGGCGCTTTACCAGTGGCAGGCCACCGGGCATTCGGCCGCCCAGATCGAGTTGCAGTTTCTGCCGCCGGAGACGGATGAGCCGCCCGAGGCGGAGTCGGCGGTGGAGCCGGACCGGGAACTGGAAGACGCCACCGACATGGCGGATGCCGATCAGAACCTTTTCCGAGAGCTGCTCTACGGCGTGATGGACCGCCTGGAGGATTGGGATGCACAGATCGTCCCGCACCTGGATCGTGCGCTGAAGAGTCTGGATCCGGTGGAGCGGGTGATTCTGCGTATGGGCACCTACGAGCTCAACGAACGTCTGCAGGTGCCTTACCGGGTTGTGATCAACGAATACGTGGAACTGGCCAAGCTGTTCGGGGCCGAGGACAGCTACAAGTACATCAACGGCGTACTGGACAAGGTGGCGCGGGGCAATCGCTTCCGTGTCGCGGAAATGCAAACCCGGCAGCGCTAGCTGACCCATTCTCATGGTGCCCGCCGTTGCCGCATCAGATTCAGTGCGCGCCGAATAGCCGAACGCCTCGCGGCCCATGAGGGAGTCCAGCGCCATGTCAGCCTCCGAATTTGAGCTTATCCAGCGGCATTTCAGTGAACTCGGCAGCCGTCGTGATGATGTGCTGCTGGGGGTGGGTGATGACGCCGCCCTGCTGCAGCCCACGCCGGGTGAGGTGCTGGCGCTGTGCGTGGATACACTGGTGGGCGGTGTCCATTTTCCGCAGGATGCGCCGGCTGACTCCGTGGGCCACAAGGCCCTGGCGGTGAACCTCAGCGATCTGGCCGCTATGGGCGCCCGCCCGGCCTGGGCGACCCTGTCGTTGACCGTCCCGACGGCGGATGAAGACTGGATTGCGGCATTTGCCCGCGGCTTCGGCGATCTGGCCCGCTATCACGGTATTGCGCTGGTCGGGGGCGATCTCACCCGCGGCCCGCTCAGCGTTTCCGTGCAGGCGGCCGGCTTTGTGCCCCGGGGCCGGGCGCTGACGCGCCGTGGCGCAAGGCCGGGCGACGCGGTCTGTGTCAGCGGCACACTGGGCGATGCAGCTCTCGGGCTGTGCCTGTGGCGCGATGGACGCGCGGATCTGGATGAGGACAGCCGCTGGCTGGTGGACCGCTTGCACCGCCCGGTTCCCCGGGTCAGTCTGGGCCTTGCGTTGCGTGACTGCGCCACATCGGCCGTGGACATCTCCGACGGGCTTGCCCAGGATCTGGGCCATGTGCTCCAGGCCAGTGGTGTGGGCGCGCAGCTGGATGTGGACCGTCTGCCTCTGTCAACGGCGCTGGTCCAGTATGCGGCCAGAGAAGACCATCTGACCCAGGCCATGGGTGGTGGTGACGATTACGAATTGTGTTTTACAGTGCCCCGCAGCTGCCTCCACAAACTGGATGCCATCGCCAGCAGGGTCGGCGTGCAGATCACCCGCATTGGGACCATCCAGCCGGACGGTGGGCTTGAGCTGGTGCACGCGGATCGCTCACCGGCGCGGCTGGGCAAGGCGGGTTACACGCATTTCGATGCATCGTAGGGAATCGTTCAGTGCTTCCCTGGCTGGAATCTTGCCGGGCGGGTCGGCAGAATGCAGGCCATGAGCGAAAAAAACCTGGGTGCTCTCGGCGATCGCGCCCGCCTTTCCAATCCTGTACATTTTCTCGCCCTCGGCTTCGGCAGCGGTCTTTCGCCCAAGGCGCCGGGCACCATGGGTACGCTGGCCGCAATCCCCGTGTTTCTGTTGATAGCGTGGCTGCCGCTGCCCGCCTATCTGGCGGTGGTGGCCGTGGTCTGTGTTCTGGGCATCTGGATCTGTGATCGCGCGGCCCGGGATTTCGGCGTGCACGATCATCCCGCCATTGTCTGGGATGAGATCGCCGGATTCCTGGTCACCATGATTGCCGTGCCGGCCGGGTTTCTCTGGGTGGTGCTCGGGTTTCTGCTCTTCCGCCTGTTCGACATCCTCAAACCCTGGCCCATCCGCTGGCTGGATCGCCGCGTCCATGGCGGTCTCGGCATCATGCTCGATGACATTGTGGCTGGCGTATTCAGCCTGCTGATTCTGCACCTGCTCATCTGGCTGGTGGGGGGCTGATGCTGAGTCGCCGCCCGCTGATGCTGGCCCTGATCGCGCTGCTGCTGCTCGGCCTGCTGGCGTATTTCGGCACCCGGACCTGGATGGAGTACAGGATGGCCGGCGTGGTTGACCGGCAATTGGCGCTGCTGCCGGGCCAGATGGATGTCCGCTACGACGGTATCCGGGTCAAGTTGTTCCAGCGCACCCTGCGCCTGGAGGGGGTACGCATCAGCCTCAGTCCGGACGAGCCCGCCATCTACCTGCAGGCGCTGGTCCTACACCGCATTGACCGGGACAACCCCATTCCTCATGAGCTGGAAATTGAGGTGCGGGGTTTTGATCAGCGGCTTGCCGGCAGTCGGCTGCCCTTGGCTGACATGCTGCAGGCCCATGGTTATGACCGCCTGCGCGGCTCGGCCTATCTCCACTATCGTTACGTACCCGAGGAGCGCCGTCTGGAATTGCCGCGTCTGCGGCTGACGCTCCACGAGCTGGGAGAGCTGGTTACGGAAGGCCGATGGCCTCAGCATCGTCCGGCCGGGTTACCGTTGATGGACTGGCGCGTGGTGGACAGCCTGGCACTGGATTTTCTGGAACTCAGTTATCAGGATGAAGGTCTGGTTCCGCGCATTTTACAGCGGTCGGCGTACGAGCAGGGCATGCTGTCCACCAGCCTCGCCTCCAACATCGTTGCCGAGATGGAGTGGTCTGCCGCGGATTTCTCCGACGAACGCCTGGACGCTAGTGTGCGCGCCCTGCGTCTGTTTCTGCTTGATCCGCAGGTATTGATCCGACTGCGGCTGGATCCTGAAGAGCCCAAGCCCCTGGGCGAATTGCGGGATCTGGTCCTGGTTGATCCGCCCAGGGCTGCGCTGGAGTTGCGCCTGTTGTTGTCAACTCCGGCGGCGGGGCGCTGAGGAAGCGCTGAGTTACTTCCATCCTGCTCTGCGGAGCCATTCGCGTGCGCTCATAAGGAGGCGCGTGGTACGCCATTGCTGAGACAGCGGGTGCCGCTTCCGGTTAGACTGACCGTATGATGATTCAGGCCATGCCCTTCGTGCCCGGACAGGTTCAGGGCACACTCTGCCGCGATGGAGCCGCCATCGGCCCCGAACCGTCCATCCTGCTTCTGCACTACGACGAACTCATGCATTTCCGGCAGGTGCCGGCCGGCCTGGTGGTGGTGGGCGGGGCACCGCTGTCCCACCCCATGACACAGCTCCAGAGCCTTGGTCTGCCCACCGTGGTGGTGAGTGAGCGGCAGGCGGCCGAGCTGCGGCCGGGCATGCAGGTGCTTTTGGACGGACATGCGGGAACCATCCGGCTGGCTGGTGGGGAGACGTTCGTTGAACCGCCGCCGGCGGTTGGCCTCAAACCCGGCGAACCCATGGAAACCGCCGATGGGGCGCGGGTGGAATTGCGCGCCAGCATCACCGGCGAGGCCGGCGCGGAGGATGCGCGTCGTGTCGGGGCCGCGGCCGTGGGCATGGTGCGTACGGAATACCTTGCCCCGCCCCATGGCCGCATGCCGGACGTGAGCTACTATCGCAAGGCTTTTTCCGCCATCTGCGAGGCGGCGGCACCCCTGCCGGTAACCTTCCGATTGCTGGATATTTCGGTGGACAAGAAGCCGCCCTGGCTGGGCCAAATGCAGGGTATGACGGGCCTGCTGGGCCTGCAGGGGTCACGACTGTTCGGCGTGCGCCCCGTTTCCACCGTGCTGCAGGCGCAACTCGCGGCACTGGAGACGGTGTCGCGGGATCACGATCTACGCGTGCTGATGCCCTATGTGGCCAGTCCGGAGGAGTTTCGCCACTGGCGTATCCGGGTGCGCGCCTGGCTTCCGGATCGGGTGGCGATCGCCGCTATGGCCGAAACGCCAGCCGCGGCCCTGGCCATGCCGGAATGGCGCCGCAACGGCACACGGATTTCGCTGGGCTGCAATGATCTGATGCAGTGTCTGTTCGGTGCGGACCGCGATATCCCCGAGGTGGCGGGTTATCTGGATCCGTATTCCCCGTCGCTATTCCGTTTCCTCAGCCTGGTGGCGAACAGCGCGGAGGCGCACCTGGAGAATGTGCAGATTTGTGGGCTGCTGCAGCAGATGCCGGGGGTGCTGAGTATTTTGCTGGGGCTTGGTTACCGGAATTTCTCCACCTCCACGCGCCTGATTCCCTCGCTCGCCCAGGTGGTGCATCACACCCGGATCGCGGAAGCCGAACAACTGGCTGCCGCCGTGCTGGAAGCCAGCGACAGCGGCACCGTCCGCGATCTGCTGGGCCTGCCAGGCGAAAGCCGCCCGGCCACACCCTGGCTCGGCAATGCCTGAACAATCCTGGCGCAGCCGGTTGCTGGCGCCCGCCGCCGGGCAGGCGCCGCTACTCAGCCCCGGCCCAGTTGGTAGAACTCCTCGTTGGGCATCATGCTGCCGAAATTGGCAATGCGGTTGCTCATGGCGAAGAATGCGGTGATGGCGCCGATGTCCCAGATGGCCTCATCGTCAAAGCCGTGCCGACGGAGCGCTTCAAAATCGGCGTCCTCCACCTCGTTGGACCGCAACGCCACCTTCATGGCGAAGTCCAGCATGGCGCGCTGTCGCGGCGTGATGTCAGCCTTGCGGTAGTTGATCGCCAGCTGGTCCGCCAGCAGCGGATGCTTGGCGCGGATGCGCACAATGGCCCCGTGGGAGACCACGCAGTACAGGCAGCCGTTGGCGCCGGAGGTGGCCACCACAATCATCTCCCGTTCCGCCTTGGTGAGCCCCACGTCCTTGTCCATCAGCGCATCGTGATACGCGAAGAACGCCCGGAACTCCTCCGGCCGGCGGGCCAGCGCCAGGAACACATTGGGCACAAAACCGGATTTTTCCTGTACGGCCAGGATTTTCTCCCGGATATCATCCGGTAGCTCGTTCACGTCCGCCACAGGAAAACGGCTGATGGGCGCGGTCATGGGGATACCTCCTCGCTATCGTTGTCGTTGATCGGGCCGCCGTCCTCGCAAAAGGCAGCCCGTTGACGCTCCGCGGTGTTTGCCAGGCCGGAGGGCAGGGCCCTGTTCCGGTCCAGCAGCCAGGCTGCAATATCGTCGATGACCACCTGCCCCTGCAAGTCGCGGGTCAGCATGTGATAACCATCGGGGTACAGAATGAAATCCCACAGGCCGTTGTCCGGCAGGTCTTCCAGCATGCGGCAGGTGGGGCGCCGGGGGACGATCTCGTCATTGGCACCGTACAGAATCAGGGTTGGTATGCGTAATCTGGTACTGGCAGCCAGGGCTTCATCCATCAGGTTCGCCAGGCCGTAAACCGCATCGATCCGGGTTTCACGAATCACCAGCGGGTCGCGGCTCCATTCCCGTAACATGGGCATGTTGTCGGTGGGCGTCACGCCGAGGCTGCGGCCGGTCACCTTGCGCCCGGGTGCCACCTTGGCGCCTACCCAGAGCGCCATGCGCTGATACCAGGGCATGGTGCGCCGTGCCCAGACGGCAGGCGCCACCAGTACGGCGCCATCCACCTCGGGCAGCGGATCCCGTGCCAGCGCGGCCAGGGTGATGCCGCCGCCCATGCTCTTGCCGATGATATAGACGGGCGTCTCGGGGTGGCGCTCCCGGAGCAGGCCCAGCATGGTCCGGGCATCGTTGATCAGCCGTTCCTCGCCCGGCCAGATGCCACGGGCCTCGGTGGCACCGAAGCCGCGTTGATCGTAAGCGACGGTGAGAATGCCGTGTTCGGCCAGCGACCGGCCCAGTGAATCAAACGCGCCGCCGTAGTCGTTGAATCCGTGCAGGGCCAGGGCCACGGCGCGTGGGCTCTCCTCCGGCTCCCAATAGCGGATTGGCAGGTGCGTGCCGTCCGCCATCCGGGCGGTGCCGGACTCCAGCTGTGGCGCCTGGGTGACGTTGCCGCCATCCTGAACCGTGGGGCCGCCGCAGCTGGCCAGGGCCGCGGCCATGATGACGGTAAACAGGCACGGCAGCAGGCGGTGCGCAGGCATGGGGCGGCTCGCTCCCTATTGAACCGGATGGACGATGCCGTCATCTTCCAGTGTGCATGCGCTGCAATCAAGCGTCTTCAGGGAGTGCGGATGAAACAATGTCAGGGGTTGACCGCCCCATGAATCAGGTCGGCTCTGAGCGCGCACTGGAGCGCAGTCAGCGGGCAGTGCTGCGGCGTCACCAACGGTTTGCCACCGCCTGCCTGGTGGGGGCGGCCGGGGTTTACCTGGCCACGCATTTCGTGGAGGCGCCGGGCTACGGCATCCTGCTGCTGCGCGCGGGTGCCGAGGCAGGCCTGATCGGTGGCATCGCGGACTGGTTCGCGATCACGGCGCTGTTCCGGCGCCCCTGGGGCTTGCCGATTCCCCATACGGCGATTCTGCCGCGCAACAAGGATCGCCTGGGGGAAGGGCTTGGCCGCTTTGTTGCCCGCCATTTCCTCGATCCGGACGTGGTTCAGCATCGCCTGCAGCAGACGGAGCCGGCGCTACAGCTGGGGCGCTGGCTGTCCGGGCGTGACAATGCCGCCGTGGTGGCTGACCGCATCCTGGCGCTGGCGCCGGATGTGCTCTCCGCCTTCAATGATCGCGAGGTGCGCGCCTTTTACCGTGATACCTTCCGCGATCAGCTTGGCCGCGTGGACCCGGTGCCGCTGGTGGAGCGCGTGCTGCGCACGCTGATGGAAAGCGGGCAGCATCAGCGCCTCTTTGATCGCAGCCTGCTGCTGGCGCGGGAGCTGTTACTGCGTAACCGTCAGCTCATCTACCAGCGCGTTGAGGAGCGCAGCAGTTGGTGGATACCGCGCCGCTTCGACCGGCGCCTGGCCGAGGCCATCATCAGCGGCGTGGAGGAGTGGCTGCAGGATCTGTCCGAGCAGGGCCACCCGGCACGGGAGGAATTCAATCGCGCCGTTTGGAATTTGGTGATCAACCTGCGGCACTCGCCGGTGATCCGCGAACGGCTGGAGGGGATGCGCGACGGCCTGCTGGCCAGCCCCGAACTCCAGGAACTGCTGGAAACCGCCTGGGATGACCTGCGCCGCGGCGCGCTGGACGATCTGCAGGATCCGGACTCCCGGTTCCGCCATTCGCTGATCAACAGCCTGCAGCGCTTCGGTCGCACTCTGGAGGATGATCCGGACGCCCGTCAGCGGCTGGACGAACGGGTAGAGCTGCTGCTGCGGGAGCTTATTCTGCCGTTCCGCGACCGTATCGGCGGCTTCATCGCCGATGTGGTCCGGGACTGGGACACGGACAGCCTCAGTGACCGGCTGGAACTGGCGGTAGGGCGCGACCTGCAGTTCATCCGCATCAACGGCACCCTGGTCGGCGCGCTGGTGGGGATGATTCTGTTCGTTTCCACCGGGCTGGTGTTCGGGCACGTATAATGCCGCCGATCCGTTCAACGAGAAGAGCCTGAGCATGGAAAACGTCGGTCAGCAGAATCTGCGGCAGCGCTTGGGAGACTGGATCGAGAGCCCCCGCATCCAGGCATGGATCATCGTCGTCATCATGATCAATGCGGTGACCCTGGGTTTGGAGACCTCGCCCACGGTCATGCGTCATGCGGGCGTGCTGGTGACCTCGGTGGAGGCCATAATCCTGACGATCTTCGTGCTGGAGATCGGTCTCAAGCTTTATGCCTTCGGTTTCCGTTTCTTCCGGGAACCGTGGAATGTGTTTGACTTCACTATCGTCGCCATCGCGCTGATGCCCGCCTCGGGGCCCTTCGCCATCCTGCGGGCGCTGCGGATCCTGCGTGTGCTGCGCCTGCTGACCAAGATCCGCCGCCTGCGCGACATCACCGAATCGCTGCTCAAGGCCATACCCAGTATCGGCTGGATCGCGGCGCTGCTACTGCTGGTGTTCTATGTGTTCGCGGTCATGGGCACCAAGCTGTTCGGTGCCAGCTTTGATGAGGATTTCGGTCATCTGGGCCGGGCCATGTATTCCCTGTTCCAGATCATGACCCTGGAGAGCTGGTCCCAGGAGATTGCCCGCCCGGTGATGGCGGAATACCCCTTCGCCTGGATTTATTTCATCACCTTCATCCTGGTCACCGCCTTCACGGTGCTGAACCTGTTCATCGGGATCATCGTCAGCACCATGCAGGAACGGCATTACGAGCAGGAAGACGCCAAGCGGGCGGAGATCGAGGCCAAGGCCCACGCGGAACGGGAGGAAATGCTGGACCTGCTCCGTGAACTCCGCGACCGCGTCGAACGCATCGAACGCCGCGGGGGCTAGCGGCGGAGCGTTGTGCTTTGCTGGGCAGCAGGTTTGGTGCACGGGTAGGGTGCTCTGAGCGCAGCGATGCGTACCAGAGTAACCACCGGAACCAAGGACGGTGCCGGGAGGAACGGGTCCGGACTGTCGGCCGGATGGACCCGGCCGACAAGCCTACAGGGATGTATTCACGGCGTGTCCGGATCCGTTCCTCCCGGCGGCGGCCGAATTGAAGGCACCTAATGGTACGCATCGCTGCGCTCAGAGCACCCTACGCCCGCCAGTAGCCGGAATCGGGGTTATCGTAGGACGACCTCGTCTTCGCCGGGAGCGGCGATGCCGCGGCGCAGGAGCAGGGTGCCGCTGTGGCGGTAGAGGTCGATCAGCGCCAGGCGGTAGGCCACGGTGGTCTCCACCTCTTCCAGCCGGCTCTCCAGCAGATCCCGCTGAGCCTGTGCCACGCTGAGCGCCGTGGTGGCTCCAACCCGGAAGCGCGCCTCCTCCGCGCGTAGTACTTCCTCCTGCAATTCCCGGGTGGCCTGGGTGGCGTCGATCTGCTGCCGGCTGCGTTCCACTTCCAGCCAGGCCACCCGTACGTCCAGCGCTGTCAGCTGCGCCATGTTGGCCACGCTTTCCACCGCCTGTTGCCGGCTCAGCTCCGCCCGCCGTTGCTGTGCTCGTGGGCCGCGGTTGCCCAGCGGTGCCTCCAGGCGCAGGCCTGCCTGAAGATCGTAGCCCGGGCCGTCAATGTCGCGGCCCGAGGCGCCGAAGGAATCCGCGTAGCCGCTCTTCCCCAGCGTGATGAAAAGATCCAGTCGCGGCAGCACGCCGTTGCGGGTCTGCACCACATCCAGTTCCCCCCGCTGCACCCGCAGTCGCGCTTCATTCAAGTCCGGGCGCAGGCGCTGTGCCAGTTCCAGATAGGCTGCCACCGCATCCTGCGGCATGTCCGGCATACTGGGTTGGTCCAGCGGCTCCAGCGGGCGGTCCCAGTTACTGTCCGGCGGGTTCATCAAGCGCAGGAGTTCCAGCCGGCGCCGCTCCTGCTGGCTGCGGGCATCAATCAGGCCCTGGCGGCGCAACGCCACCTCCGCCCGCGCCGCGGTTTCCTCGGTTTCCGGCAGATCCCCCACCTCGATACGGCGCAGGGTGTCGGAAAGCTGGCGTTGGGCAACGCTGAGCGCTTCTTCAAAGATGCGCATCCGTTCCCGGGCCAGCACGTACTCCCAGTAGGCGGTTTCCACGTCGGAGACCAGTGCTTCGGCATAGCCCCGCAGTTCGTACAGTGATGCCCGGGTATCCATCCGGGCCTGGCGCAGCTGCGCCAGATTGGATTCAATGCTCGCGCCACGCAGCAGGGCCTGGGTCAGGGTCAGGCCCGCCCGCGTGTCGTACTGTTCGACGGCACGGTTGGAATCCCGCCTCACCCCGGCCAGGCTGAGCTGCAGTTCGGTGCCGGTGGGCAGTTCCTGGCGAATACCGAGTTCCAGACGGTCGGTTTCCGAGCGCTGCTCGAAGGGCTCCTGATCTGTTTCCACCGGCTGTCGCACTGCCCGGTCCCGCCCGACACTGAGTTCGCCGAACAGGCTTGGGTCGAAGCGTGCCCGTTCCACGGCCTCGAAGGTGCCGGCGATCACCGGTTCCAACTGCTGTACGTTCAGTGACTGATTGTGGCGCAGGCTGAGGAAGACGGCGTTTTCCACCGTCAACTCCAGCGGTTCCGCGGGCTCTGTGCTCTCGTCCGGCCGCCACTCCGGAGGCAGGCTGAGATTCAGGCCAGTGGCCATGCGTCCGCTGTCCGGCACGCCGGGGTTCAGGCTGTCCAGGTCCCGTTCCTGGTCAGCCAGGGCGGGCAGGCAAAGGGCCAGACTCAGGCCGGCGAGCAGCTGCTGGGCTCGGGTCATGCTTCGGCTCCCTGCCGGATGGGGATCCGGTCACGGTGAAACAGGGTGTACAGCACCGGGATCAGCAGCAAAGTGATCGCGGTGGAACTGAGCAGGCCGCCGATCACGGCCCGGGCCATGGGCGCCTGCGCCTCGCCGCCTTCCCCCCAGCCCAGCGCCAGCGGCATGAGCGCCAGGATGGTGGTGAGCGAGGTCATCAGAATGGGCCGCAGTCGACGCCGCGCGGCTTCCCGCACGGCCTCGGCCACCGAAAGACGGTCTCCGCGGTGCAGGCGTGCGCTCTGGTCCACCAGCAGGATGGCGTTGTTCACGGCGATGCCCACCAGCATGATGCAGCCGATCAGGCTTTGCACGTTCAACGTGGTGCCGGTGGCGAGCAGCATCAACACCACGCCGATGATCGCCAGGGGCACGGAGAACATCACAATCAGCGGGTCGCGCAGGGATTCGTACAGGCTGGCCATCACCATGTACACCAGAACCACCGCCAGCAGCAGGGCCAGGCCGAGCTCGGAAAACGCTGCCTCCTGCTCTTCGTAGTCTCCGGCGAACGTCACATCCACGTTGCGGGGCAGGGGCAGTTCGGCGAGCCGATCCCGGGCGTCGGCCACCACCGAGCCCAGATCCCGGCCGGCGATGTTGGCCGATACCGTGTTCAAGCGCTGCTGCTCCTTGCGGAATATCTGGATCGGGCCGGTCCCGGTCTCGAATCGCATCAGGTTGCGCAGCGCCACATGTTCGCCATTGCGGCCGGGGAGTGTCAGGTTGAGGATGTCGTCCAGGCCCATCTGTTCGGCGCCCTGCAGTTGCACCCAGATCCGGTGTTCGCTGCCGGCGTCACGGAACTGCCCGGCGCTGCTGCCGGCAATCGCGGTCTCCACCGTGCGCGCCACGTCGGCCACGCTGACTCCGAGATCAGCCGCCCGCCGCCGATCGATGCGAAGCAGCTCCTGAGGCATGCCTTCCTCGCGGGCGAGGCGTACGTCGGTGATGCCGTCCACGTCGCCCAGCAATTCCGCCACGTCGCCGGCAATGCGATCCAGTACATCCAGTTCGAAGCCGCGCACCTCCACGGCGAGCCGTTCGCCCTCCTCGCCTCCCAGGCCGCGCATCACCATGCCCTGGCTGGCACGCACCCGCACCGTGGTGCCAGGTATGCCGGACAGTTCCGGGCGCAGAGCGGCGGCGATCTGCTCGCTGGATCGGCTGCGCTGGTCCAGGCCCTGGAGCTGGATCTGGATCGAGGCGGTGGCCGGCGAGGAGGCGCGGAAGCCGGATGCGCCCACGCTGACGATCATGTGCTCCGTCTCCGGTACCGCCTCCCGCAGAAGCCGTTCGATGCGCCGGACCCGTTCATCCAGTACATCAAGGCGGGTGCCGGGCTCCATTTCGATGGAGACCCGCAGCTCGCCCTCGTCAGTGGGCGGCATGAATTCGCTGCCCAGGCGCGGCACCAGGGAAACGGCACCCGCCAGCGCCACACCGGCCAGCACCAGCGTCAGTGCCCGGTGATTCAGGGTCCAACCCAGAGCTCGCTGATGTGCGTTCTCCAGCCCCTGGATCAGTTTGCCGCAAGCAGCAGACAGCCTGCGCACGGGGGCCGGGGCCGGGCGACGGGGTTCCCCCCATTGCGCCATCAGCATGGGCACCAGCGTGAGCGCCACCAGCAGTGAGCAGAACAGGGCGAAGGCCACCACGAAGGCCAGCTGCCGGAACAGTACACCGGCCAGTTCCTGGGCAAAGAACATGGGCAGGAAGATAGCCATGGTGGTGAGGGTGCTGGCGATCACCGCTGCCGAGACTTCCCCGGTTCCGATCACCGCTGCCGGACGTGCCGCGGCGCCGTGCTCCTTGCGGTGACGGCTGATGTTCTCAATGACGACGATGGCGTTATCCACCATCAGACCCACGCCGAGGGCCAGCCCGCCCAGCGTCATCAGGTTCAGCGTGAAGCCGCCGAAATACACCAGCATGAAGGTGGCGACCACGGAGACGGGTATGGCCGTGGCCGCCACCAGAGTGCTGCGAATGCTGCGCAGGAAGAACAGCAGCACCAGCACGGCAAGCGTGCCGCCGTAGAGGATGGAGCGGCTCACGTTGGCGATGGAGCGTTCGATGAACCGGGCGTTGTCCACAGCTGCCACGATGCGGAATTGTGGGAAATCGCTGTTCAGGCTGGCCAGCTCGCGTTTGACCGATTCGGCCACCTGAACGGTGTTGGCGTCCGACTGTTTGCGGACCGCCAGACGAACCCCGGGTTCGTCATTGATCCGGATGATGCGCGTGATGCGCTGATGGGTGTCCCGAATGGTGGCGACCTGGTCCAGGTAGATGGGAGCGCCGTCGCGCACGTCCAGTACGGTGGCACCGACTTCCTCCAGGTTGCGGAACTCACCGGGCGTGCGCAGGCGGATGTCGAAGCGCCCGGCCTGGATTTCCCCGGCCGGCACCACCACGTTGGCGTCGCGGATGGACTGGCGGATGCTGTCCAGCCCAAGGCCGAAGGCGAGCAGGCGATCCATATCCACTTCCACGCGGATTTCCCGCTCCAGCCCACCCCAGACATCGATCGCGGCCACGCCGGGCACGCGTTCCAACCGCGGCCGGATGCGATCATCGATGATCTGCCGGGCCTCGATGGGGTCCAGTTGACTGGAGACGCCCAGCAGCAGGATGGGCGCCATGGCTGTATCGAACTTCCGCACCCGGGGTCGGTCCGCGTCATCCGGTAGATTGCCGATGATGCGGTCGAGGCGGTCACGCACCTCATTGGTGGCTTCATCCAGATTCGTGCCCCAGCTGAAAGACACCCGGACATTGCTGTTGCCCTCGGACGAGGTGGAGCTGACTTCCTCCACGCCAGGCACAGCGGACACCGCCTCCTCCACCGGGCGGGTGATCAGCTGCTCCACCTCCTCCGGTCCCGCATTGTCATAGCTCGTGGTGACCGTCACTGTGGGGTAGGTGATGTCCGGGAGCAGATCGATGGGGAGCCGGGTGAGGGAAAACGCCCCCAGGGTGACCACGATCAGGGTGACCATGGTGGTGAACACCGGCCGCTCGACGGTGTAGCCGGCGATATTCATTCGCCAGCTCCGTTGTCAGCGCTTTCGGCAATGTGGACGCGGATTCCGTCGCTGAGCAGATGCTGGCCCAGGGTCACCACCTGCCCCTCCAGCACCGGTTCCCGGATCTCCACCCGTTCACCTTCGCGCACGCCCGGTTCCACAGCCACCCAGCGGGCCACGTCGGAGTCGTTCTCCACCAGGAACACCCCACGACGGTCCTCGCGTTCCACCAGGGCGTCCCGTGGGATGATCTGCGCGTTGTCGCGCTCCTCCACCTGGATCCGCGCCCGCACGAACATGCCGGGCTTAAGCAGGCCCTCCGGATTCGGTACCCGG
Source organism: Ectothiorhodospiraceae bacterium (assembly GCA_007125985.1). GTDB lineage: Bacteria > Pseudomonadota > Gammaproteobacteria > Nitrococcales > Aquisalimonadaceae > LSCE01. The sequence continues at coordinate 32,748 of SLCE01000212.1, forward strand.
ATCTCCACCTGGGCCTGGCGGGAGGCTTCGCGGAACACCGGAGCAAGTCGCGCGATCTCGCCATCGAATGCCCTGCCGGGCAGGGCATCGCTGCGGATCTCCGCCTGCTGGCCGTTTCGCAGACGCATGTAGTCGCTTTCGGTGGCGAAGACCACGGCGCGCAGCGGGTCCAGTGCCACCAGGGACAGCACCGGGCTATTGGCCTGCAGCACGGTGCCTTCATCGGCATAGCGCTCTGCCACCAGGCGGGTGTCGCCCGGCCCCTGCCAACTGGCGCGGACGGTGGTATAGGAAAGACGGATTTCCGCCGTGCGCAGCGCGGCCTCGCGCTGGGCGATCTGGGAGCGGGCGAGATCCACCCGTGCCTCATGGGCCTGGACTTCGGTGACAGCCGCATCCAGTTCCGCCTGCGAGGCCACCCGTTGCTCACGCAGCTCACGGGTCCGGTTGAGGGAGCGGCGGGCGGCCTCCAGGGATGCCTCGGCCTCCGCCAGGTTGGCGCGGGCTACGGCCAGTTCCGCACGGGCCTGGGCCAGGTCCTGCTGAACCTCCTCGTCGTCCAGGCGGGCGATGACCTGGCCGCGCTCTACGGTATCACCCAGGTCTGCCAGCAGTTCCTCCAGGCGCCCAGCGATGCGGGTGGACACATCGAACTGCGAGGCGGCGGTGAGGGAGCCGGTAAAACTGGCCCACTGACGGATGTTGCCCTGGCTGACCGGAGCCACCTCCACCGCCACCGCGCGCTGCTGACCTGCCTGACCCGGCCGCCCGGGCTCAGCGGAGCGCTCCCCTTGTGTCCACCACCAGGCGGCCGCTGCGGCGGCAATCAGCACAAGAGCCAGCCATCCGAATTTTTTCATGCTGTTCCCGTCCGTCTCTAACCCCCGCATCGACAGGGTATTTCCACAGGGGTTCATCCAAGGAAGCGCTGAACGGGGACATCATGCCATAGCCGGAAGGGGCTGCCGTGGACCCAGCCGGGCTTTTGCACTTCTTTACAAGAGCATCACAACGGTCTTTTCAAGGCCGACGGATCAGTCGGTAGCCATCCTCCCGGAAGCCCGCTTCGTGGGGCAGCGTGAAGTCAGCGTCGTCTGGCCAGATCCAGCGGTCCGGGGTGAACAGTTCCTCGCGCATCTCGGTGAGGTCGCAATGCCAGGGCGGGCCATTGCGCCAGGGTGTCTGGGCGAACAGGGCGTACAGGGTTCCACCTGGCTTCAGCCAACGGTACAGCCGTTCCGCGTAGGCCTGACGCTGGTCCTTGGTGATGGCGCACAGGCAGGTCTGTTCGTAGATTGCATCGAAGGGTGTCGTCGGTTCCCAGTCGAACAGGTCGCCCAGCACGAGTTCCGCATCCAACTCCTGCACCTTCAGGCGTTGGCGCAGGGAATCCAGTGGCTCCGGCACGATATCCACGGCTGTGACCCGGGCGCCATGACGGGCCAGCCATTCCACCTCATAGCCGCTGCCGCATCCAGGGACCAGGATGCGCTCGGGCAACTGTTCCATGCCGGCGAACCAGTGCTCAAGGGCCGGACTGGTGGCGCCCCGGTCCCAGCCGGTCTTGCGCTCCGCCCAGCGTTGCTTCCAGTATGCTTCGTGATCCATGTGCGTTTTCGTAACCCTCTGCCGGAGTTGATGTTCATCGGCGCTGGCGTTACCCTTCGCCGGCTAACTTTCTGTGCCGCTCCGGACACAGCAGCGCCACATGCTATCAGGGTTGCCAGCTTGCCAATGACTCGCCGGGTTTACGTTAAGACACACGGATGCCAGATGAACGAGTACGATTCCGCGAAAATGGCGGATGTGCTCAGCGCCGAGCGCGGTTTCGTGCGGGTGGCCACGCCCGAGGAGGCCGACCTGATCCTGCTCAACACCTGCTCCATCCGGGAGAAGGCGCAGGAGAAGGTGTTCTCGCAATTGGGTCACTGGAAGCCGTTAAAGGACGCCAATCCGGATCTGCTGATCGGTGTTGGGGGCTGCGTGGCTAGCCAGGAAGGCGAGGCGCTGCAGAAGCGCGCACCTTACGTGGATCTGGTGTTTGGGCCGCAGACGCTGCACCGGCTGCCGGAGATGGTCGACCAGGTGCTGGAAACCCGTACCCCCCAGGTGGATGTCTCGTTTCCGGAGATCGAGAAGTTCGACCGGCTGCCAGAGGCCCGGGCCGAGGGGCCGACCGCTTTCGTTTCCATCATGGAAGGCTGCAGCAAATACTGCAGCTTCTGTGTCGTGCCCTATACGCGGGGCGAGGAGATCAGCCGGCCCTTTGACGACGTGATCGCCGAAGTGGCGGAACTGGCGGAGCAGGGCGTGCGGGAGATCACGCTGCTGGGTCAGAACGTGAACGCCTACCAGGGCGAGATGGCGGATGGCACCGTGGCCGACCTGGCGCTGCTGGTGAACTTCCTGGCCGCCATCGACGGCATTGAGCGGATCCGTTACACCACCTCGCACCCGGTGGAGTTCACCGACAGCCTGATCGAAGCCTACGCGGAGGTGCCCGAGCTGGTGGATCACCTGCACCTGCCGGTACAGAGCGGCTCCGACTTCGTGTTAAAGCTGATGAAGCGCGGCCACACCATTGCCGAATTCAAGGACAAGATCCGGCGTCTGCGGGAGATCCGGCCGGAGATCAGCGTCGGCTCGGATTTCATCGTCGGTTTTCCCGGCGAGGACGACGACAGCTTCGAGGAAACCATGCAGCTAGTGGAGGAAATCGGTTTCGACCACTCCTTCAGCTTCATCTACAGCCCGCGCCCGGGGACGCCGGCGGCGGATCTGGCCGACAGCACGCCCATGGATGTAAAAAAACGGCGCCTGCAACGCCTTCAGGCGGTACTGGAATCCAATGCCCGGCGTATCAGCCAGGGTATGGTGGGCAGCGTGCAGCGGGTGCTGGTGGATGGTGTTTCCCGCAAGGACGATAATGAGGTTGCGGGCCGGACCAGCAACAACCGCGTGGTTAACTTCCCCGGTCACCGCCGGCTGATCGGGCATTTCGTGAAGGTACGTATCACCGAGGCCATGCCGCACTCGCTGCGAGGTGAACTGGTGGATCTGGATGACGAACGGCTGGAAGCCGAAGCCGCCAGCGCGTGAAGCGGGCCTCAGGAGCAGACTTGAACAGCGAACACCCCGATTCCCTCGATTTCACCCTGGAGCCGGCCGACAATCAGCGGCTGGCCAATCTCTGCGGTCAGTTTGACGAAAACCTGCGTCAGGTGGAGCGTAGGCTGGGCGTGGAGATCTCCAACCGCGCTCACCGTTTCCGCGTCATCGGCGACACGCCGGCGGTGAAGGCCGCCGAAGCGGTATTGCAGGAACTCTATCGCGTCACCGCCAATGAGGAACTCTCGCCGGAGGAGGTGCATCTGCATCTGCAGCACTCCGGTGTGGAGGCCCGTATGCAGACGGAGCGCCCCGTGCCGCAGGATGTGGTCATCCGCACCCGCAAGGCGGAGATCCGCGGTCGGGGGCCCAATCAGCAGACGTATCTGCAGAATATTCTGGGCAACGACTTGAACTTCGGTATCGGTCCGGCCGGAACCGGAAAGACCTACCTGGCCGTGGCGGCCGCCGTGCATGCGCTGGAAAACGAAGAGGTGCGGCGCCTGGTGTTGGTGCGTCCGGCGGTGGAGGCAGGCGAACGACTTGGCTTCCTGCCCGGCGACCTGGCCCAAAAGGTGGACCCGTACCTGCGCCCGCTTTACGACGCCCTGTTCGAGATGCTGGGTTTCGAACGGGTGGGTAAGCTGATTGAGCGCAACGTGATCGAGGTGGCTCCGCTGGCCTACATGCGTGGTCGCACGCTGAACAGCTCGTTCATCATTCTGGACGAGGCGCAGAACACCACCCTGGAACAGATGAAGATGTTCCTGACCCGCATCGGCTTCGGGTCCACGGCGGTGGTCACCGGAGATGTGACGCAGGTGGATCTGCCCCGCGGCACCCCCTCGGGGCTGCGCCAGGCCATTGAGATTCTGAAGGACGTGGACGGGGTCAGTTTCACCTTTTTCACCGCCGCCGACGTGGTCCGCCATCCGCTGGTCCAGCGCATCGTGCAGGCCTACGAGCGGCATACCACGGAATACAAGTAATCCGGCTTGTCTGGTGGATGGAGCCGAAGGCGATATCCACCGTCGAATAATCTATTCCCAATGACGCTAGACCTCGATATCCAATACGCCTCCAAAGCAGCAGACCTGCCGGACGAATCCAGCTTCCGCCGCTGGGTTGAAGCCGCGCTGGCCGGTCGCAGCGAAGAGGAGACCGAGTTGGTCATCCGTCTGGTGGATGAGGAGGAGGGGGGGGCGTTGAACCGGGATTACCGCGGCAAGGACTACGCCACCAACGTGCTGTCCTTCCCCTTCGAAGCGCCACCCGGAGTGGAACTGTCTGTCCTGGGTGATTTGGCCATCTGCGCTCCGGTGGTGCAACGCGAAGCCGCCGAGCAGGGGAAACCGGTGGAGGCCCATTGGGCGCATCTCACGGTACACGGCGTACTTCACCTGCTGGGCTATGATCACCAAGAGGAGGTGGAAGCGGAGGAGATGGAGGCGCTGGAGCGCCAGATACTGGAGGTGCTCGGTTTTCCGGACCCCTATGCCGATGATTCCGCATAGCCGGCCGCGGATGATGGAGCTGATGCAATATCCACCGCTTCGGCCCGCTCTGGATCGGTGTTCCCGGCCGGATTCACGATTCGCCACGGAGGCTGCTAGACTGTTTCGGCTTTGGCGTACAAGTGATCAAGCGTGAAGCGTGGAGCCGTCGATCCATCGACGCTTCACCCCTGATTTCTTGGTGTAATGGTAACAACAACGCATGAGCGAGGACCGATCTAGTAACGGTAGTCAACGAACCTGGCTGGAACGTATCGGCCAGGCCCTGTCCGGAGAGCCGAAAGACCGGGAAGATCTGGTGGAGGTGCTCCGGGATGCCCAGCGCCGAGGCCTGCTGGATGTGGATCAGCTGGCCATGATCGAAGGGGCGTTACACGTCTCAGAGATGCAGGTGCGGGATATCATGATTCCTCGCTCACAGATGGTGGTGTTGCGGCGCGATGCCGAGCCCGCGGAGCTGCTGGCGCCGGTGATCGAGTCCGGCCATTCCCGTTTCCCCGTGATCGGCGAGAGCCGCGATGATGTGATCGGCATCCTCATCGCCAAGGATCTGCTGCGCTACTTTGCTGAAAATGGCGGGGGTCGCTTCAATATGCGTGAACTCATGCGTCCGGCGCTGTTCGTGCCCGAAAGCAAGCGGCTGGACGTCATGCTCAAGGAGTTCCGCAGTAGCCGGAACCACCTGGCCGTGGTGGTGGATGAGTACGGTGGCGTGGCGGGCATGGTCACCATTGAGGATGTGCTGGAACAGATTGTCGGCGAGATCGATGACGAGCATGATTTCGATGATGACACCTACATTCTCAGCCAGCGTGAGGGCAGCAGCATCGTCAAGGCGCTGACGCCCATCGAGGACTTCAATGCGCATTTCGAAACCGGTTTCAGTGACGAGGAGTTCGACACCATCGGCGGCGTGGTGGCCCATCATTTCGGCCATGTGCCGCGGCGTGGAGAGAGTGTGGTGATCGGGCGTCAGCGTTTCGAGGTCATCCGTGCCGACTCCCGCCGCATCCACCTGCTGATGGTCAGCGAATTGCCGGCGGACGCCGAAGGCGTATACTCCAAACCGCAATGACTCCCTCTGCCACCATGACACAGGGCTGGTTTGCCAGCCGATGGGTGCTGCTTGCCGCAGTGCTGGCCGGTGCCGTGATCCCGCTGGCTTTTGCGCCAATCCACCACGCCTGGCTGGCGGTCCTGTCACCGGCGGTGCTGTTCGCCATTCTCGCCCGGGCACCCCGACGTCTGGGGCTGTGGGCGGCTTACCTGTACGGGGTGTCCTATTTCGGCGCCGGTGGCCACTGGATCTACGTCAGTGTCGGCGAGTTCGGTGGCGGCCCGTTGGTGGCGCTGGTGTTCTGCGTAGTACTGGCGCTGGGCTTCGGCCTGTTGATCTGGGCGGTGGCGCGGGTTTGGTACTGGTTGCGTCCGCGCGATGAGTTGCTGGCATTGGTGGTGGCCTTGCCGGCCTGCTGGCTGCTGGTTGAATGGGTGCGTAGCTGGCTGTTTACCGGCACCACCTGGATTCAGCTTGGCTACAGCCAGACGGATACCTGGCTTGCGGGGCTGGCGCCGGTGATTGGCGCGCTGGGGCTGAGCCTGATACTGGCTGTGCTGGCCGGCCTGCTCGCTTGGGCCATGGTCAATCCGGGCAAGCGCAGTGCCGGTGTGTTCGCTGTGGCGGCGGTCGGCGCCCTGCTACTTGGCGCGCTGCTTGCGCGTGACTGGACGGAGCCCGCAGGCGAGCCTCTTCAGATCGCGCTGCTACAGGGGAATGTGCCGCAGGACGAGAAATGGCTACCGCAGAATCGGGAGCCGATCATGGATCGTTACGAGCGGCTCACCGCCCGGTTCTGGGGGGCGGATGTCATCATCTGGCCGGAAACGGCCGTACCCGCGTTCTACCATCAGGTGGTCTCGGATTACCTGGCGCCTTTGGCGGCGGAGGCGGAGGAGCGTGGCACCGACCTTTTGGTCGGTCTGCCGGCCTGGGATCGCGAGTCTGGCGCTGTCTACAACTCGGTTGTGTCGCTGGGCTCCGAGATCGACTTCTACCACAAGCGGCACCTGGTTCCCTTTGGCGAGTACGTGCCGTTCCGGGATGCTTTCGGCGGCCTGCTGGACGTGTTCGGCGCGCCCATCGCCGACTTCTCTCCGGGTTGGAATGCCAATACCTTGCGGCTCGGGGGGCAACCCATGGCCGCCTTCATCTGTTACGAGATCACCTTCCCGAACCTGGTGCGCGACTTCCTGCCGGAGGCCACCGTCCTCGTGAACGTGTCCAATGATGCCTGGTTCGGTGGCTCGGTCGGACCGCACCAGCATTTCCAGAAAGCGCGTATGCGTGCCATTGAGACCGGCAGGCCGTTGGTACGCTCCACCAATACCGGAATCACCGCCGCCGTGGATCATCGCGGGCAGGTGATTGCCCGCGCCCCGCAGTTCGTCATCGATGCGTTGCTGGTGGAGGTCACCCCACACCAGGGCATCACGCCGTATGTCCGCTGGGGGGACTGGCCGGTGCTGGGCATCATGGGGCTGATGCTGCTGGCCGCGGCGGGCTTGCGATGGAAGGAATCCCGCGCGGCCTGACCGATCCCCGTCCAGTGGATTCACGCTGCCTCCGCCACGAATGATTATCCGGGCACAGGCCGGAAACAGAGGTCTATCTGACCCTCCAGGCTACTCAGGCTCGCACGAACCCCCGCGGGCCGGTGGGAAGGATTACTCCTCCGTGTCCTGAGTCTCCCGCGTGATGCGCTCGAAGCTGGTATGACTGCATTTGGGGCAGGGTGGAATGTGGCCCGCCTTCTCAAACCGCATGACCTTCCCGCAGCTCTCGCAGCGCAGTTCGCCGGGCCCGGTGATCTCGCCGGTATGCCAGTGCGCCGCCCGCTCCAGAGTCTCGCTCAATTCCATCAGTTCGACGCGGGTGCGGTCGGCGATCAGGGAAAAACGGTCCAGCAGCCAGTTCTCCAGCAGCTGCATGTCCATGCGGAACCAGCCGGCCATGTCCTCCTGGTTACGGCTCAGGTACTTGGCGGCATCCTCTACATCACGGCGCACATAGTCGGCAATGCGTTCCGCTTCCTCGGAGGTGAGTTCCCCCAGTTCCACGGCGCGTTTGCGGGCCCGTTCCAGGGCCTCGCGCAGTCGCGGCTTGGCTTTTTCCTCTGCCTGCTCCATGGCCTCTGTGACACGCTCCAGCATGCGCTCGTAGGCCTTGGTGTGGTGTTTATCCCGGTCGTCCGCCATGGTCCGCTCCTCAAGTCCCGTGAATCCATTTCCAACATTATGCCTGCACCGCATGGTACAGGCACCACAGGTGCCGGTCATTGCCGTATAATCCCCTGTTTTCATCGCGCCCGTTCACCAGAACCGAGCCAGTTTTCCTATGGACGAGACCTACAAGCCGGAACAGATCGAAGCCCAGGCGCAGCGCTACTGGGAAGAGCAGGGGACCTTCCGTGTGCAGGAGCATCCGGACCGTGAGCCGTACTACTGCCTGTCCATGTTTCCGTATCCCAGCGGCAAGCTGCACATGGGGCATGTGCGCAACTACACCATCGGCGATGTGATCAGCCGCTATCAGCGCATGAAGGGCCGTAACGTGCTGCAGCCCATGGGCTGGGACGCCTTCGGTCTGCCGGCGGAGAACGCGGCCATGCAGAACCAGGTGCCGCCGGCGAAGTGGACCCGCGAGAACATCGCCTACATGCGCGAGCAGCTCAAGCAGCTGGGCTTCGGTTACGACTGGTCCCGTGAGCTGGCGACCTGCGATCCCGACTATTATCGCTGGGAGCAGTGGTTCTTCATTCGCTTGTACAAAAAAGGCCTGGTCTATCGGAAAACCGCCACGGTGAACTGGGATCCGGTGGACCAGACCGTATTGGCCAACGAGCAGGTGGTGGATGGCAAGGGCTGGCGCTCCGGCGCACCGGTGGAGCGGCGCGAAATCCCGCAGTGGTTCCTGAAGATCACCGCCTATGCGGACGAACTGTTGGAGTCCCTGGACGCCATGGGCGGGTGGCCGGACCAGGTGCGCGCCATGCAGCGCAACTGGATCGGGCGTTCGGAAGGTGTGGAGCTGGAATTTGCCGTGGAAGGCCGGGACGACGCGTTGACCGTCTACACGACGCGCCCCGATACCCTGTTTGGCGTCAGCTATATGGGCCTGGCTCCGGAGCACCCCCTGACCCGGCAGCTGGCGGAGAGCAATCCGGAGCTGGCAGCCTTCGTGGAGGAGTGCAGCCATGCCGGCGTGGCTGAGGCCGCCATGGCCACCATGGAAAAGAAGGGGATGGATACGGGCCTGCGCGCCATTCACCCGCTGACCGGTGACACAATTCCCATCTGGGTGGCGAATTTTGTGCTGATGGAATACGGCTCCGGCGCCATCATGGCGGTGCCAGGCCATGACCAGCGCGACTGGGAGTTTGCCACCAAATACGGCTTGCCCATACTGCCGGTCATCGCCCCCGGCGAAGGCAAGAAACCCGATGTCTCGGCGGAGGCATTCGTTGACAAGGGCGTGCTGATCAACTCGGGCGATTACACCGGCATGAGCTCCGAGCAGGCCTTCAATGCCATTGCCGACCGGCTGCAACAGGAAGGCCGCGGGCGCCGACAGGTGAACTACCGCCTGCGGGACTGGGGTGTCTCCCGCCAGCGTTACTGGGGCGCGCCTATTCCCATGATCAACTGCCCGGCCTGCGGCGAGGTTCCGGTTCCCGATGAGGATCTGCCCGTTCTGCTGCCCGAGGACGTGGAGTTCGACGGTGCCGGTTCGCCGATCAAGAAGATGCCGGAGTGGTACCAGACCACGTGTCCGTCATGTGGCGGTGCCGCCGAACGGGAGACCGATACCTTCGACACCTTCATGGAGTCGTCCTGGTATTTCGCCCGCTTTGCCAGCGCCGGCAATGACGCGGCCATGGTGGATGAGCGGGCCAACTACTGGTTGCCCGTCAACCAGTACATTGGCGGCATCGAGCACGCCATCCTGCATCTGCTCTATGCGCGCTTCTATCACAAGGTGATGCGCGACGAGGGGTTGGTGAACAGTGACGAGCCGTTCGAGAATCTGCTGACCCAGGGCATGGTGCTGAAGGACGGTGCCAAGATGTCCAAGTTCAAAGGCAACAC
>SLCE01000214.1 GCA_007125985.1 Ectothiorhodospiraceae bacterium
AATGAACCGCTGAGTTATCGCTTGTTGATCTGGCTTGAGTACCCGGTCACGGTGCGGGTGGGGGCGTTGGGCCTGCGTAACTTTCGCGCCGGACTGTATTGCTACACCGGAAGTGCCCGGCGTAACCCTCTGGCGCGACTGCAGCGTCACCTGAGACGGGACAAGCGTCTGCGCTGGCACATTGACTATCTGTTGAGTCTGCCGGAGGCTCGGGTTGTGGATGTGGAAGTGCAGCGTCGCCCGGAATGTGCGCTGAACCAGTCGGTTGGTGGGCAGATGCCAGTCCCCGGTCTGGGTGCATCGGACTGCGCCGCGGACTGCGGCAGCCATTTACGTTACCTGGGCGCCTGGCCCTGGATGGCTTTGCAACTGGGGAAAGGGACATGAGCCGCTGCATATTCTGCGATATTGTCTCCGGCGGGGCTGAGGCCAGCCTCATCCATGAAGACGCTTACTGCAGCGCGTTCCTGGATCTCTACCCGATCACGCCGGGGCATGCGCTGGTCATCCCCCGGCGGCATGCGGTGCACCTGCACGAATTGCCCCAAGCGGAACGGGATCACCTGTTCGCCGTGGGCTATCAGGTGCTGGAAGCGCAGCGGTCGGCGGGCATTGGCTGGGCCGGGGCAAACCTGTTTCTCAACGACGGACCTGCCTCCGGGCAGCATGTGCCGCACGTGCATCTCCACCTGCTGCCCCGGCGGCAGGGGGATGGGCGCCGCACGCTGATCCGCTTTCTCGCCCGTGTCGCCAGTCTGTTCGGCCGCCCCTGTCCGCGGTCCGAACTGGATGAACTGGCCCGGCGCGTGCGATCCGGGTTTTCACCGCCAGATTGAGTAAAGGAAGCACTGTGCGGATAGATCAGTGCTTCCTAAAGAAACGGATTATTGGGGCGGCCATTGGCGCCCCGGGCTACCGAGGGCCCTGTGCGTCGTGGTAGGTTCCCTGATGCCCGATCAGTCCCAGAACAAAACACAGCCGGTCGGGGAACCGGAGGAGGAGTGCCAGGTGAAGCAATTCGGCAGTTTCGATTACGTGATCGTCGGTGGCGGAACAGCGGGCTGCGTGCTTGCAAACCGCTTATCCCGGGATCCGGATGTGTCCGTGCTTCTGCTTGAGGCCGGAGGCAAGGACAACTGGCACTGGATCCACATCCCCGTGGGTTATCTGTACTGCATCGGCAACCCCCGCACCGATTGGTGCTACCGCACCGAGGAAGAACCCGGCCTGAATGGCCGCTCCATTCTGTACGCCCGCGGCCGCGTACTCGGTGGCTGTTCGTCCATCAATGCCATGATCTACATGCGTGGGCAGTCGCGTGACTACGATGAATGGGCGGAGCTGACCGGGGACAGTGGCTGGGCCTGGGAGCAGGTATTGCCGCTGTTCCGCGACAGCGAGGATTACTGGCGCGGGGCGGATGACCTGCATGGCGCCGGTGGTGAATGGCGAGTGGAACAGCAGCGTTTGCGCTGGGAAATACTTGAGCGCTTTGCCGATGCAGCGGAACAGGCGGGTATACCCCGCACTGAGGACTTCAACCGGGGGGATAACAGCGGTGTTGGCCGGTTTGAAGTGAATCAGCGCCGTGGCCTGCGCTGGAATGCATCCAAGGGCTTCCTGCGCCCGGTGCAGCATCGCAGTAACCTGAAAGTCGTCACCGGAGCCATGATTGACCGCGTGCGTATGGACGGGCGGCGAGCCCGGGGGATCGAGTTCGAACTGGCCGGCGAACGGTACTGGGTGGAATCCACCATCGAAACCGTGCTCGCGGCCGGCTCCATCGGTAGCCCGGCGATTCTGCAGCGCTCCGGCCTGGGACCCGGCAGCCTGCTGCAGGAGCAGGGAATCGAGGTGCTGGCGGATATGCCGGGGGTAGGCGCCAATCTGCAGGATCATCTGCAGTTGCGGGCGATTTTCCGCGTACAGGGTATTCGCACGTTGAACGCCATGGCCAACAGCCTGCTCGGCAAAGCGCGCATGGGGCTGGAATACGCTCTGTTCCGGAGTGGGCCGCTGTCCATGGCGCCGAGTCAGCTGGGGCTATTCGCCAAGTCGGATGAATCCGTGCCCACGCCGGACCTGGAGTACCACGTGCAGCCCTTGTCTCTGGACAAGTTTGGCGACCCGCTGCATGACTTCCCTGCCTTTACCGCCAGCGTGTGCAATCTGCGCCCCACATCCCGCGGAACCGTGCATATCCGTTCATCGAATCCCGATGATCCGCCCCGCATCGCGCCTTGTTACCTGAGCACCGAGGAGGATCGCCTGGTGGCTGCACGGTCTATCAGGCTGACCCGCCACATCGCCTCCATGCCGGCGCTGCAGCCCTATCAGCCTGAAGAGTACCTGCCGGGTTCCGGCTATCAGACGGATGAGGAACTGGCCCGGGCGGCGGGGGATATCGGCACCACGATCTTCCACCCGGTAGGGACCTGCAAAATGGGGCGGCCGGATGATCCTGCCGCGGTGGTGGACAGCCGCTTGCGGGTGTTGGGTGTGGAGGGCCTGCGGGTGGTGGATGCCTCCATCATGCCCACCATCACCTCAGGGAACACGAATTCGCCCACAGTGATGATCGCCGAACGCGGCGCGCGCATGATGCGTGAGGATCGCAACAGCGGCAGCACCTTGCGACGGGCCGGGTAAGGAGCGGATCATTAATCGGGCTGCCGCAGCACCAGGGCGGCACAGGGCGCGTTGACGGACACGTACTCCACCGTGTGTCGCGGCCAGGGCCAACGCCCCCCCGCGCCGTGGGAGATGAGTACGATCAACCCTGCCCGCTGTTCCTCGGCAATCTCGACGATGGCTTCACCGGGTGAATTGCCATGGCAGAGCAAGATCCGCCGCTCCACCGCGTGCGGCAGATGCTTTCGCGCCAGCACGTCGAGTTTGCCGCGAATTGCCTCGTCGGCCGCGTCCGGTTGTTCCTCGGGAACATGAGGGAAAAACTCAGTGCCTTTCGGGCTGACTACCGCCATCAGCAGAATGTCCCCGCCATCGTCCAGGAGGCGGAGTGCCGTCTCCAGTGCCAGTGCGGTCTCATCCCCGTGGGCGGGGTCAGTGGCGACGAGTATCTTCGCGAACATGCGTCTTCTCTCCGTTTTCATCCCCGATCATCGGGGGAGCGTCCCCGGCGGCAATGTCGCTGACAGTGTAACCATGATAATCCGCATGCAATGCCCTTAGCAGCGCTGCCGCCATGAATACCAGCAGCGCGCAGAACGGCAGCCCCAGCGTGGTGATGACGTTTTGCAGGGCCTCGAAGCCGCCTGCCAGCAGCAGGGTGGCGGCGATGGCGCCTTGGGACACCGCCCAGAAAACCCGTTGGCGGGCAAGGGATTCCTGGTCGTCTCGGCGGGACAGCATATCGATCACCAGTGAGGCGGAATCCGATGAGGTGGTGAAAAAAATGACGATGATCACCACACTGAGTGCGGAGATCAGCATGCTGAGTGGGAACTGTTCCAGGAACGAGAAGATTGCCACCGATACATCAGCCTGCACCTGGCTGGCCAGATCCACCCCGTGATTCAGTTCCAGGTTGATGGCGGATAACCCGAAGGCCGAGAACCAGAGAATGGTGAACAGGGTCGGGGCGAGCAGCACCCCGGCCACAAACTCCCGGATGGTCCGGCCGCGGGAGATCCGGGCGATAAAAATCCCCACGTAGGGCGCCCAGGAGATGGTCCAGGCCCAGTAGAACACGGTCCATTGACGCTGCCAGTCCGTGCCCTGGAAGGCTTCCGTCCAAAATGCCAGCCAGGGGAGCGTGTGCAGGTACGTGCCGACACTTTCCACCAGACCCTCAGTGATGAACAACGTCGGCCCGACAAGCCACACGAAGAGCAACAGACCCGTGGCCAGCAGAATGTTCACCTGTGACAGCCGGCGGATACCGCGATCCAACCCCAACGCCACGGAGGTGGTGGCGATTGCGGTGATGGTGGCAATGATCACCACCTGCGATGTGCCACTCACCGGCACACCGAACAGATAGTTCAGGCCGCTGTTCAGCTGTAGCGTGCCGAGCCCAAGGGAGACGGCCACGCCAAACAGCGTGCCCATGACGGCGACAATATCGATGGTCCAGCCGATGGGACCGAATGCGCGCTCGCCCAGTAGGGGATAAAACAGGCTGCTGATGCGCATGGGGAGATTGTGCCGGTAAGCGAAGTAGGCGATGGCGAGGCTGGGCAGGGCGAAAATCGTCCAGGTGTGCAGGCCGAAATGATAGAGCGCAATGCTCATGGCCAGGCGTGCGGATTCCCGACTGCTCCCGGGCACATCCTCCAGGGGGGGGCGCGCGAAGTGCGAGATGGGCTCCGCGACGCCCCAGAACATGAGGATGGTGCCGATGCCGGCGGCAAACAGCATGGTGAACCAGGTAAGGTTGCCGTAATCCGGGCGGGCGTCGTCGTCACCCAGTCGGATGCTGCCGTAACGGCTGAGCGCCAACCACAGGAGAAAAATCAACAGCGCGGTGACGGTCAGGACGAAAAACCAACCCAGGTAGGTGGTGATCCAGGTGGTGAGGTTCCCGAAGAAGGCAGCCACCGGCGCGTCATAGACGCTGGCCAGCACCACGAACAGCAACGCCAGGAAGGCCGAGGTGAAGAAAATAGCTGGAATGGTCTGCAGTCCCAGCAGGCGTTGCAGGCGCTCGAGCATGCGGCACTCCGGTCCGTGGGTGTTGCAGGCTCATGCTACTAGGCTTTGCCCCCGCATTGAACTGCGCGGAACCTGATGTCAGGCGAGTCTTAACCGGGCGCGCCGTGAGAAATGGGCGTTCACCCACAGCGACAGCGCGATGACGCTGCCGCCAATGGCCAGGCGCGCCAGATCGGCATCCCGGTTCCAGATGGCAATGTTCACCAAAAGGCCGGCGGGAATCAGTGCGTTGTTCATCACGGCCAGCGTGCCGGCATCCACCACACAGGCGCCCCGGTTCCAGAGGAACAGCCCCACGCCGGAGGCGGCCAGGCCCAGCCAGATGAGCACGCCCCATTGCACCCCTGTGCTGGGCATCAGGTCGGGATTGCCGAATATCAGGTACGACGGCAGTGCCACCAGCAAACCGCCCACATAAAAATGAAAGAACAGTCGATGCGCCGGAATATCCGTGGGGTAGCGTTGCATCAGGTGCTTGTAGCCCACCTGCCCCGCGGCGAAGGCCGCGTTCGCCACCTGCAGCAACAGGAAACCCAGCAGATAACCCTCCGTAAGGCCGTCATAACGAATGATGGCGGCACCGATCACGGCGAGCCCGGCGGCCAGCAGTGCCACCGGGTTGAAACGCCGGTAGAACGCGTCATCGATAAGTGTGACATAGAGCGGCGTGGTGATGGTGAACAGCAGGACTTCCGGTACGGTCAGGTATGCAAAGGAGCGGTACAGGCAGAGATAGGTGATACCGAACTGGAATACCCCGACCAGCATGGTCCCGAGAACCAGTTCGCGTCGCACCGCGAAAAAACGCGTGAACGGCAGAAACAGCAGACCTGCCAGGATAATACGGCTGAGGACGGCAAAGTCATTGTCCACCTGGCCGGCCAGGTACTCGCCGATGAGACTGAACGAGAAAGCCCACAGCAGGGTTACCGCAATCAGATACGCCATGATGCACTCAGATCGATAATTGAATCCGCCGGATGGCAGGCAGGCGTATCCTGCGGTGATCAATGCATCATGTCAACTTCTCGGTCTTCATAAATGTTTACGTTGTCATGCGGAGCACGGGAGCGTTCATGTGCCAGCAGCCACCGTTTCCGGTCCAGTCCGCCGCCGTAACCCGTCAGGCTGCCGTTGGCGCCGATGACCCGATGGCAGGGGATGATGATTGAAATCGGGTTGCGCCCATTGGCCAGGCCGACGGCACGGGAGGCGCCGGGCTGGCCGATATGGCGGGCCAGTTGCGCATAGCTCCAGGTTTCACCGAAGGGGATATCCTGCAGCCCGCGCCATACGCGGCGTTGGAACTCGCTGCCGTCGGCATTCAACGGCAGATCGAAGACCGCCAACTCGCCGGCGAAGTAGGCTCTGAGCTGACGGATTGCCTCGGTGAACACCGCATCATTGCGTACCCAACCGGCGCCGGGCTCGGGGGCATGCTTTTGCGGTGGCATGTAAAGGCCGGTCAGATGGGTTCCGTCACCCGTGAGCAACAGATCGCCCAGCGGACTCTCCAGGTAGGTGTGGAATCGCATGGTCTTCATCCTCCGCTGTTGCGCCAGTTCCACAGGTGCATGGCCGCATAGCCACGCCATGGCCGCCATGTTTCGGCGCGGGCTCTAAGGGCGGCAGGCTTATCGATGCCGCAGGCGCGCATCAGGCCGATATCCGCCTCCGGAAACGCATCTTCATGAGAGAGGGCGCGCATGGCAATGTAATGCGCCGTCCAGGGGCCGATGCCGGATAGCTGTGTCAGCTGTGTCATGGCGCCCTGCGGTTCGTCACCCGGTCTGATGTTCAGAGTACCGTCGGCGATCGCCTGTGCAAATCCCTGCAGTGTTGCCGCCCGGCGCCCGGTCAGGCCCAGGTCGATAATGGATTGCACGGGGACTTCGGCCAGGGTCTCCGGCTGTGGACATAATCGGTTCAGGCCTTCAAAAGGGGTCGTTACCGATTCCCCAAAGCGTTCAATCAGCCGGTTGAACAGGGTGGTGGCGGCCTTGACGGTGACCTGCTGTCCGAGTATCCCGCGCAGGCCCAGCTCAAACAGACTGAGTGTGCCGGGTAGACGCAGCCCGGGGGTGGACGCCACCAGGTCGGCCAGCAGTGGGTCCTGTTGCAGGCCCGCGGCAATTGCATGGGGGTCGGCATCCAGGTCGAACAAGCGACGCAGCGCGGCTTCCAGTTCGGGCTGCACCGGCGCAAAAGCCGGCGAGGCGGTAACCCGCAGTGCAGTGCCTGAGTGAGCCGGCTCCACCACCAGCCAGCCGCAGTGGTCCGCGATGCGCGCCGTGCGCAGGTAGCGTGACCCTTCCAGGCGTTCGAGTTGCGGTGCACCGCGCCCGGCCAGGAAATCCACCATCGGTTCCCAGGCCAGCGGCGGTGTGTAGGGGAGTTCCAGTTGCAGACGCGCCTGCGTATCTGTAGCCGACTGAGTTGCGTGCATGAGCAGTTCGGGGCTTTCCCTTTGGCGTCGATCTTCTCAACTGTAGCCGTTTCCGGCGCCGGTTACAGCTCGACGTACATCGCTCGGATCAATCCTCCGGTACTGGTGCCGCCGGTGCATGCTGCAATTGCCCACAGAGGTCGCGGGCAAAATCCGGATCGCCGCCGGGCAGCACGGTGGCAAACAGCCGGCATGCGTTGCGGCCGAAGATGTCGCGGGTCACTTCGGGATGAAACGGTTGGTCCCGGCGCCGGGTGATGGCGGTGAGCACGTCCAGGTGACTGACCTCGATCATCGGGGTCACGGAGCCGTCGTAGTCCGAGCCCAGGGCCACATGGTGTTGGGGCTGATCCACGCCTTCTTCCTCGGCCAGGTCCATGATGTGCTGCATCACATCGGCAATTCGCCAGACGCTCGGCCCGACCGCCTGGGGCCAGTAACCCACACCGATGATGCCGTCGTTGCGCACGATTTCACGGATGTCGTCATCATCGAGGTTGCGGTCAGGTACACAGGGAGGGTCGCATGCATGCCGGATGCCGGTATGGGAAATATTGAATGGCTGATCCAGCAGCGCGATGGAGTCACGCAGGCCCTGCTGGGAGATGTGTGCCAAGTCCACCACCATGCCGAGTTCCTGGGCCGTTTGCACCGCCACTTCGCCGTGGCGCGTGAGGCCGTAACGGGAACAACCCTCGTTGGATCCGGACAAGGTGTTGTCGAAGCGGTGCGTGGGCGCGAACTGCCGGACACCGGCGTCGAACAGCTCCTGCATGTCGGCGCGTACATCCTCTGTTGAGGCACCGGGCCCGCCGATCCAGTGTCCGCCTTCAACGCCCAGGATTCCGCCGATCACCTGATCCCCCTGCATCCGGTCGGCCACCAGTTGCATCAGGTCGCTGGCATCGAGAATCAGTCGTAGCTCGATCTCGGAGCCCGGTTCACGAGAGCGTGCCACGGCATCCTTGAAGCGCTCGATCTGATACATGGCCCGTTCCCGCAGTCCGGCCACCGGCCGCCCCTGCATGAAAAACAGCAGGGTGTTGGTGTCCGGGCTGCGGGCGGAGACGCAGGAGTTCCACGGGAGGTTGAGCGGACTCTTGGTGACAATGGTGAACACCTGCAGGGCGACATTGCCCTGTGCCAGACGGGGCACGTCCACATGCCCGAACATGGAGCGGTTCAACAGATCCCGCTCCCACTTCAGCGTGTCGGCGTGGAGGTCGGCAATGAACATGGAGCGGTGAAAGCTGGTGTCACCTGCTGTCGGTTCCGGCGCGTCCGGATCCACGCCGTAGGGGTTCATCATCCAATCATAGCGGCCAGCCATATAGTAAAGGCCCGAGGCATAGTTCTGGTAGACATACACGCCGATCACGGCAAGTACGGCGAGCAGAATGATACTGGCGAGACTCAATTTCACCTGCGATTACCTCGTGCTGCTTTTTGCCCTGTGCCAGTCCGGCGCCTGGTTCGACTTCTCGCGATGCCCTTGGCAAACTGACCGGATGCTTCCAGACCCTTTCCCGCACCGCATGGTGGCCCGGGCGGTAGCCCCCGGGGGTGGCGCCGTGGGGGTATGCCTTGGCTGGTGACGCCTCTTACGATGAACGCGTTGGTTCTGCCACGCAAACGCCGTCCCGTGTCCCGCATCTGGATGTGCTGCGGGGGGTTGCGATTCTCGGCATCCTGCTGATGAACATCCAGTCATTCGGGCTGGTGTCCAGCGCCTACGCCAACCCCAAGGCGCTCGGTGACCCGCCGGCCATAGACTGGCTGGTCTGGATACTGAACCATGTGGTGGCGGACGAGAAGTTCCTTTCCATGCTGACAATCCTGTTCGGCGCCGGGTTCCTGCTGATGGCGCAAGGGGCTCGCGGCACGGAACGGGACTTCGATGACCGTTTCCGTCGCCGGATGGCCTGGTTGTTTCTGTTCGGTGCCGCGCATGCGCTGTTGATCTGGCCAGGCGATATTCTGGCGGCCTATGCGGTGTGCGGGCTCATCATCATCCGGTTCCGCCACTGGAGTAATGCAGATCTGCTGGCGCTGGCGGCGTTGTTGTTCGCCATTGTCATGATTTTGTGGATGGCGGCCACCGCGGTGCTGGTGTTTTTCATGCCGTCGGATTATCTGCAGCAATTGGTTTCGGTGTACTGGTCCCCCAGTGCGGAGGTGGTGGCGGAGGAGGTTGAGCGTCTGACGCATAACTGGGTTTACGCGTTTGGCGACCGTGCGCTGAATGCGATAGGAGCGCAACTTTGGATGTTCGGCAGTGACCGTGTGTGGCGCATGACGGCGTTGATGCTGTTGGGCATGGTTCTCCTCCGCACCGGGTTTCTCACCGGGGAATGGTCAACACGGGCCTACCGCCTGGTTGCCGTAATCGGGCTTGCCATCGGTGTTCCGCTGGCGCTGCTTGGTGTGTGGTTCAACGAGGCCGTGGGCTGGGATTTCCGCTATGCCATGTTCCTGGGACGCATCGCGAACCACTGGGGGAGTGTGGCGGTAGCCCTGGCATGGATTGCCCTGGTGCTGATGCTGGTGAACAGCGGCGCCCTGCGCGCGGTTCAGCACGCCTTGGCATCTGTCGGGCGGCTGGCGATGACCAATTACCTCGGACAGTCATTTATAAGCGCGGGTATTTTCTACGGCTTCGGTCTGGGCCTGTTCGCGCAGTTGGGGCATGCACGCCTGGTGGCTGTGGTGGTGCTGATATGGGCATTCCAGATCGCGTTCTCGCTGCTGTGGCGGCGTTATCTGGGGCAGGGGCCTTTCGAGCGTCTGTGGCGATGGTTGGCGACGCCGCGAGCCCCCGCCACTGAGGGCGGGGGACGGTGAGCGGCCGCTTACGACCAGCGGGGTTTGCGCTTCTCGATGAAGGCGTCGATGCCTTCCCGCGCTTCCTCGGCCTCCATGTTGCACGCCATGGTCTCGGTGGCCATGGCGTAGGCATCGCCGAGTCCGCATTCCAGCTGACGTTGTAGCAGTTCCTTTCCGGCACGGATCGACACCGCCGGTTTGGCGGCAATGGTTTCGGCCAGCGTTTGTGTGGCCTGGGCCAGTTCATCATCCGCCACCACCTGATTGACCAGGCCGATGGCTTCGGCGCGACGGGCATCTATGAACTCGCCGGTGAACAACAGGTGAGCTGCGTGCTTGGGTGCCACATTACGGGTGACGGCCACTGCGGGCGTGGCGCAGAACAGGCCCAGGTTGATCCCGGAGGTGGCGAAACGGGCGCTTTCCCCGGCCACCGCCAGATCGCAGGTGGCCACTAGCTGACAGCCTGCTGCCGTGGCAATTCCCTGGACCTGGGCGATCACCGGTTGTGGCAGACGCACAATGCGCTGCATCAGGGCGCTGCAGCGGCTGAACAGGTCGCGGTGGTACGCCGGATCCTCCGACGCGCGGACCTCTTTCAGATCGTGTCCGGCACAGAAGGCCTTGCCCTCGGCGTCGAGGATGACCACACGGACGTCTGTATCCTCGGCGACCTGGTCCAGCAAGGCGTGCAGCCTGTCGATCACCTCTCCGCTCAACGGGTTGTAACGGTTGGCACCGGGAAGCGTGATGCGGGCGATGCCATCAGCCTGGCGAAATCGGATGTCCTCGTTACTCATGGATGGGGCGGTTGCGCTCATGGTGCGTTCTCCTCACTGAAGCTGCTTTGCCTGTTCACGCAGATTGAATTTCTGGATCTTGCCGGTGGACGTCTTGGGAAGTTCACCGAACACCACAGTTTTCGGAGCCTTGTAATGGGCCAGATGTTCCCGGCAGAAGGCAATGATTTCCTGTTCAGAGGCGTCTTGCCCTTCACGCAGCGTGACGAAAGCGCAAGGTGTCTCACCCCAGGTTTCGTCCGGGCGCGCCACCACGGCGGCTTCGAGGACGGCAGGATGACGATACAGCACATCCTCCACCTCAATGGTGGAGATGTTTTCGCCGCCGGAGATGATGATGTCCTTGAGGCGGTCCTTGATTTCCACATAACCGTCCGGATGGCGGACCGCAAGATCGCCGGTGTGGAACCAGCCGCCCTTGAAGGCCTTGTCTGTCGCCGCGGGGTTCTTGAGATAACCCTTCATCACCGTGTTGCCGCGCATGAAGATCTCACCCATGGTCTTGCCGTCATCCGGCACCGGGTTCAGAGTGTCCGGGTCCGCCACCATCAAGCCCTCCAGCATGGGGTAACGAACCCCTTGCCGGGCCTTGACGCGGGCACGCTCCTCGAGGGGCAGGCGGTCCCATTCCTCATGCCAGGCGCAGACCGTCACGGGTCCGTAGACTTCCGTCAGCCCGTAGACGTGGGTGATGGCGACGCCCATATCCTCCACGGCGCCGATCACCTTGGCCGGCGGAGCAGCGCCGGCCGTCATCGCCTTGACCGGATGATCGAGCCAGCCGCGGGCCTCTTCCGGAGCATTCAGCAGCCCGTTCAGGACGATGGGTGCGCCGCAGAAATGGCTGACCTGATGGTCGCGGATCAGCTCGAGGATTTTTACGGGCTCCACCTTGCGCAGACAGACATGGGTACCCATGCAGGCGGTGATGGTCCAGGGGAAGCACCAGCCGTTGCAGTGGAACATGGGCAAGGTCCAGAGATAGACCGGATGGTGGCCCATGGCCCAGACCATCTGGTTACTCACCGCGTTCAGATACGCGCCGCGATGGTGATAGACCACGCCTTTCGGGTCGCCGGTGGTGCCGGAGGTGTAGTTGAGGGCGATGGCATCCCACTCGTCGCCGGGGGGCTGCCAGTGGAAGGACGGATCGCCCCGGGCGATAAACGCTTCGTACCCCAGATCACTGATGGCGTTGTCGCTACCCAGTTCCGGATCGTCCACGTCAATCAGGAGTGGCTGCTTATCCAGCCCTTCCACCGCTTCCCGGATCACATCAGTGAACTCCCGGTCCACCAGCACGGCCCGGGCTTCACCGTGGCGAAGCATGAAACGGATGGTGTCGGCATCAAGGCGGATGTTCAGTGCGTTCAGCACCGCGCCGGCCATGGGGACACCGAAATGAGCCTCCAGCATTTCCGGGATATTGGGCAGCATGGCCGCGACCGTGTCGCCCTTGCCAATACCCCGCTGGCTCAGTGCGGACGCCAGTTGTCGGCATCGCGCATAGGTCTGGCGCCAGTTGCGCCGGACCTGCCCGTGAATCACGGCGGGATGCTCCGGGAAGACGAAGGCCGCACGCTCAATAAAGTTCAGCGGCGTCAGCGGCGCGTGGTTGGCTTCCGTCTTATCCAGTCCGGTATCGAAAATGCCGGCCATTGCTCTCCTCCTTTCCGGGCCCGGTGCTTTGCCGGTCCTTATCCCATGGGTGCTGCTGCTCTTCCGGTGCAGGGCCGGCGAGCAAGTCCGCCCACCGGCCAGTCATCAGGACAGATTAGCACTGGCTCGTGGGGGAGGTCAGCCCGCGGCGCGCGCCTGCACGAAACCGCGTTTGGGTAATTGGAAGCAAACGACCGCCGCGGCGATGAGAATCAGGCCGGAGCCGCCAAAGGCAACCCAGTGCGTGTCGAATGCCTCGTAGCCCCAGCCGCCGAGCCAGGAACTGATCATGGCGCCGACCTGGTGGCCCAGGTAGGTCCAGCCGTACAGGATGCCGACAATGCGGATGCCGTAGACATCCGCCAGGATGGCTGAGGACAGGGCGATACTGCCCGCCCACACCACGCCGCCAATAGCTGCCACCAAATACAGTTCCCAGACGGTGGCAGCCAATAGCAGACCGAAAAATCCCAGCCCGCGGATCAGGTAGATCATGGCCAGCAGGTTCTTTCGCTGCAGCACGTCGGACAAGCGTCCCAGAATCAGGGTGCTGGGGATAGCCACCAGACCAATCAGGCCGATGCCGTAGGATGCGGTGATGGGGTCGAAACCGTGGTCCACCAGCATGGGTACGCCGTGGGTGCCCAACAGGTTCATGCTGTAGCCGCAGGCGAACAGGCCGATGGCCACCTGCCAGAACGGGCGCGTGCGGATGGCTTCGCGCCAGGTCAGTTCATATCCGTCACCGGCAGGCGCGGCAGTCTTCGCGGTCTTCCCGTCGGGTTTCTTGTCGTCTTCGGGTCCCAGGTCGGTATTGGCCGGTGCCTCATCGCGGATGATGAGAAACGTGATCGGCACGATCAGTGCCACGAAGAGTACGGAAAAGCCAAGCAGGGTGTTCTGCCAGCCGACCGACTCAATGAACCAGGTCAGTGCCGGTGTCAGGATGGCGATGCCGGCCATGGAGCCGGTGGAAAGAAAGAACAGCGCCATGCCCCGCCGTCGGGTGAACCAACGGCTGATCACGGGCGTCAGCGCCACCGGGCTGGTGAACGAGAAGCCCAGGGACATGAGCACGCCGAAGGCCAGAAAGAAGGTGAACGGGTGGCGGGCATTCACCGTCCAGATGATGGAGGCCACCACGATAACGGTGCCCAGCAAGAGTACGAAACGGGTGCCATGTGTTCCTACCAGGTGACCGGCCACCGGCATGCCCAGGCCGTAGCAGAGCATGCCGATGGCAATAATCCCCGCCAGCATGCTGCGGCTCATCTGCAGGTCTTCCGCCATGGGAATGAAAAACGGGCCAATGCCCATGCGCATGCCCACGGTCAGGAGGGTGATCAGCGTGGCCGCGGCCACGATGTTCCAGCCGAAATACCATTTGCCGGGTGTGCTAGCACTCACGTTGTATTCTCTACTCGGGTCAGTGTTGGGTTGCAGGTAAAGGCGCTGAGGACGGGACAACTGCGTACCGGGTAAATAATTAGCGACCTATATACCATGCCATGTTCTGATGTTTTCTGGTAGCGCCGGGCGGGATCGGTCGCCCCGGACCCTCCTGCTGGGTAGACTCCCCTGTATGAACCAAACGTCGGGCGCCGAATCCATCGTACTGCTGAATCGCCGGGCCGGCTCCGGCCGTGCCGGGCGATTCTGGGATCGGTACGGCGGCGGAATGCGGATTTCCGGGGCGCTCGTGGCCGCGGCAACGCCTGAAGAGGCTCAGCAAAGCCTCGATGCAGTCATCGGCCCCGCAACCCGACGCCTTATCGCGGTAGGCGGCGATGGGACGTTCCATTGTCTGGTGAACGAAGTGATGCGCCGAGGGCTTGCCGGTCAGGTGGAGCTTGGGCTGTTGCCTCTGGGCACCGGCTCGGATCTTGCCAGCACGTTGGGCTTGCCGCGCCGACCCAAGGCGGC
Organism: Ectothiorhodospiraceae bacterium; assembly: GCA_007125985.1. Classification (GTDB taxonomy): domain Bacteria; phylum Pseudomonadota; class Gammaproteobacteria; order Nitrococcales; family Aquisalimonadaceae; genus LSCE01. Next base: position 14,326 of record SLCE01000214.1, read on the forward strand.
CATTGCCCACCTGGCCGCATCAAGTCCACGGCCGATGGATCTGTTGGAGGTGGATCTGGGGGGGCAGACGCGTTTCGCCGCCAATGTTGCTTCGTTGGGCTTGTCCGCTGATGTGGCGCGGATTGTGAACGGCCGCAGTAGGCGCTGGGCCTGGACTTACCTGGAGGTGGCGTTGCGGCAGTTGCTGGGATCACGGCCCCGGGAGCTGAGCACCGAGCTGGATGGCAATCCGTGGTTCAGCGGCCCGGTCTGGCTGTTGGTTGCGGCGAACGGGCCACGCTTTGCACGGGGCATGCGCATTATGCCGTATGCCCGGGTCGATGACGGACTGTTGGATTGCATGGTGGCGAGCTCTCGTGGACCCTGGAGCCTGATCCCCCACATGCCCAGGCTCTATCTGGGACTGCATCTGCGCGCCAAGCCCGTGCACTGGTCGCGGGGCGAGGCGCTGGCCGTTCATGGGCTGGGGCCGGACGGCTGGTTGGCGGAACTGGACGGCGAGCACTATCCGGCCAGACAATTCACCGTGCGCGTGCGTCCCGGCGCAATCAAGGTACTGTCATGAGAACCCCTGAAAGACTCGCACCGGCTGACGCCTTCTCTGATCTGGTACTCGCCGTGGTTCTCACCCTTCTCGCCGGCCTGATTGCCGCTGTGCTGGCCCAACCGCTGATGGCCCGCTTTGATCTGCCCCTGCTGGCTGTACTTATGCTGCAGGGAGTACTGATCCTGGCAGGTCTGCAATTTCTGCTCAGCCGGCGACGGCAGGGGTGGCCAGATATCGGGCTGACCCTGCCGGTACCCTTGGACCTGCTCCGTGCGCTGATCGCACTGGGTTTGGTCTATCTGGTGAATATGGCCTTCATGGGGCTGATCCTGCTGCTGTTTCCCGATGTGTTGGAAGACCACCAGGATCGGTTGTTCGGGGTTGCCAGTAGCCTGACCGCAGAGCTATCGCTGCTGGCCATTGCGCTGGCCATGCTGTTCACAGGGTTCTATGAGGAGGTGCTTGCCCGTGGGTTCCTGCTGTCCCGGTGTCGCCGGCTTGTCGGCGGTGTCTGGGGCGCGGTGCTGATCTCTTCCTTCCTGTTTGGTCTCGGGCATGCGTATCAGGGTTGGGCGGGGGTGCTGCAAACCGCGCTCATCGGCGTGGTGTTTGCCCGGTTGGCGCTGCGCTGGGGGCGACTCTGGCCGTTAATCATCGCCCATGGCGCCTTGAACACGATCTCACTGGCGCTGATGCGGATGGCCGGAGGCTGAGATGAGGTTGCGCGCCGTGTTGCCGTGGGCGGGCCGTCCGCGGGTAACCGGACCCACGGATATCAGATCCGCTGTGTTGCGGCCGGGTCCAGTTTTACCGGATCGCCGTGAGGTGTGCGCTGGTAGGCATCCACCCAGGCGCGCTTGAGGGACTGTAAAACCTCGTCTGACGCGTCTCCTTTACGGATCAGCAGCGCCTCCAGCGCCGCGATCCAGTCCAGGTAATACTGATCCGGCTGATCTGCAACACCAGCGTCGGCGGACCGCCGCCGGTGCACGGAGAACTCTTCCCCCCATTCGGTCCAGGCAAACAGGCCGCGCTCGTTCAGGTGAACGGTGAGGGCGAAGGCCTGCGCCTGCCAGGGAGCAGTGAAAGGCGGCTTTTCTTTGGGGTCAGCGGGCCTCAAGGTAACTCTCCCACAGATCCAGTGTGACTGTGTCCCGGTCTGATGCTTCCGGCCCCCAGAGCTCGCGGGCGGTAAAACGCACGGCGTACAGATGCTCCGGGTTTTCACCGGCGAACACCGCGTTGGTGTCCGGCAGCACATGGCCACCATGCTGCATGACGATCACGCCGGATTTGTCGCGGGCGTAGCGGGGCAGTCGGGTATGGTGCTCCGGATGCCGGTTCAGCGTATGCACCCGGTCGCCTGGCTGAAATCGGGGAGGAGCGGTCACTTCCCTCTCCGAAGGCCCGCCTTTGCGGAGCATCGCCCGCACACCATCGGGATCCAGTGGCGCTTTGCCGTCGGGAGTTCCCCCCTGTGGTTCCCCCGTTCGCAATTCATCTTCCGTAATCAGGCCG
>SLCE01000243.1 GCA_007125985.1 Ectothiorhodospiraceae bacterium
TCGGCTCGGGCTTCGGCTCGGGCTTCGGCTCGGGCTTCGGCTCAGGCTTCGGCTCGGGCTTCGGCTCAGCTTTGGCGCCCGCGGGGATTCGCGGCCGCCCGTCACGCTGACGTGGATCGCGCGCGGCGGGGCGATCTGCCGGATCCGCCTTTTTCTCGGCTGCAGGCTGCTGCGCCTCACCGTCGGTGTCGCCCTGGGCCTGCTCCGGCTGATCGGCGCCCGCACTCTGGGAAGCGCGATTCTCGGCTGCGTCTCCCTGCTGTTGACTGCCGCCACGGCGTCTGCGTCGACCACCCCGCCGTCCCCGGCGGCTACGACCCTGGCCTTCGGCCCCGGCGTCGCTCTCACCGGACGACGCGGAATCCCCTTGTTGTTGGCGAGGCTCAGGTGCATCCGTCTTCTCGGATGAAGGTGATTGTTTCGCGGCTGGCTTTCTCGCGCCGTTTCCGCCTGACTTCTCCTTGTCTTGTTTCTGCTGTTCGTCCTGGCGCTGTTGCGGGCGTGCGCCCCGTTCCTGCCGGGTGTCTGCGCCATTGCCGACACGCCCGCCGCGACCACGTCCCCGGCCGCTACCGCTGCCGCTGCGTTCACGCCGTTGTTGCTGGCCATCGCGCCGTTGGCGTTCGCCTTCCTGTTTCGGGTGACCCCGTTCTTCGGCTGCCTTTTTACCCTCAGCGGAATCCAGTGCCGTACCTGAGAACAGAGACCCCAGCCAACGGAAGAACCGGGGTAGGCCAGGTGCGTCACCAGCCGTCGGGGTTGCCGCAGCAGGTGCCTGCTGTGGTTCCTCGGTTTTTTCCACGGCAGCCGCGATCGGGGCAGGGGGCGGAGCAGTCGCCGGCACAACCGCTTTAACGGCGGGCTCTTCTTGCCTGGGCCGATCCGTCAACGAAGGCGGAACAGGAGGTTCCTCCTCACGGGTTGCCAGCGTGTAGCTGGTGGCATCCGCGGACGTATCGTCGCTACGAATGCGCTGCACCGAGTAATGCGGCGTTTCCATGGAGGAATTCGGAATCAGCAACACCTGAACGCCATGACGCTGCTCGATCTGGGTGACCGCGTGGCGCTTCTCATTCAGCAGGAACGTGGCCACGTCCACCGGAACCTGCGACAGCACCTTGGCGGTCTTCTCCTTCATCGCCTCTTCCTCGACGATGCGGAGGATGGAGAGCGCCAGGGATTCCACCCCACGCACGGTGCCCTGACCGTTACACCGCGAACAGACCTCCTGACTGGTCTCACCCAAGGACGTGCGCAGCCGTTGGCGGGACATTTCCAGCAAGCCGAAGCGAGAGATCCGCCCGATCTGTACCCGGGCGCGATCCATTTTCACCGCTTCCCGCAGTCGCTGCTCCACTTCCCGCTGATTGCGATTCGGCCCCATGTCAATGAAATCAATGACAATCAGCCCGCCTAGGTCGCGGATACGGAGTTGCCGGGCGATTTCCTCGGCCGCTTCCAGATTGGTGTTGAGCGCCGTCTCTTCGATATCACTCCCCTTGGTGGCGCGGGCCGAGTTGATATCGATGGAGATCAGGGCCTCGGTATGATCAATCACGATGGCGCCGCCGGAGGGCAGTTGCACCTGCCGGTCGAACGCAGACTCGATCTGGCTCTCAATCTGATACCGCGTGAACAGGGGAACGGTGTCGTCGTACAGCTTGACCTTGGAGAGGAAGTGGGGCATCACCTGCTGCACGAAACCAATGGCCTGTTTGTAGACCACCGGATCATCAATCAGGATCTCACCGGTATCGGCACGCAGATAGTCGCGCAGCGCGCGGATGATGACATTGCTTTCCTGGTAGATGAGGAAGGGGGCTTCGCGTTCCTCACCGGCCTTTTGAATCATGTCCCAGAGTTGCAGCAGGTAGTTGAGATCCCACTGCAACTCTTCGATGTTCCTGCCGACACCTGCCGTGCGAACGATCAACCCCATGCCTTCCGGCACATCCAACTGCCGCAGCGCCTCGCGGATTTCATCCCGTTCCTCACCCTCGATGCGGCGGGACACGCCGCCTGCCCGCGGGTTGTTCGGCATGAGAACCAGGTACCGCCCGGCCAGGCTGATAAAGGTGGTCAGCGCCGCGCCTTTGTTACCACGCTCTTCCTTATCAACCTGGACCAGAACTTCCTGGCCTTCCTTGATGACATCCTTGATGGAGGTGCGGCCACCGTTATCTCCACCGTCTCCGGTGTAGTACTGCCGCGAGATTTCCTTGAAGGGCAGAAAGCCGTGCCGCTCGGAGCCGAACTGCACGAAGGCGGCCTCCAGGCTGGGTTCAACCCGTGTGATACGCCCTTTGTAGATGTTGGACTTCTTCTGCTCCCGAGACGGGGTTTCTATGTCAAGATCATAGAGCTTCTGACCATCGACCAGGGCCACCCGCAGCTCTTCCGGCTGGGTGGCGTTGATTAGCATTCGTTTCATGGTGTGTCTGTCTCCAGCGCTCAACCATACGCGTAGCCCCGCGGGTCGGGCACCCTGAGTCCTCGGCGATGCCGGCGCATGGGCAGCCGCCATCGCGCCAACCAGCCAGCCGTGCGAGGAGCAGGGCAGCCAGTGGCCAGACAAGCAGATTGGGTAGGACCGTCCGGGCTATGGGCATGGGAGCGTGTTCTGGCATCGGCGGGTAGCCGACGCGATTGTCCTGAATAAAAAAACCACCTGCCTGGGCAGGTGTTACGAAACCATCGTGATGTTCTTTCGCCCGCTGGTGGTCGTGACCTTCCTGAAATAACAGGTCGGCGAGCGTGCAGCAAATATACCAGCCCGGCTAAGAAGCAGCAAACGGCTGCAGAGAGCGGCAGGGGGCTGCCCAAGCTGCGCCTGACTGCTATCATCGCGGGGTGACTAAGACTGCTTCCCCCAACCGTCCCGCAGTACGGCACGTGACCATTGATGAGCACGCCGCCGGGCAACGACTGGACAATTTCCTCCTGCGCGAGCTGAAGGGCGTTCCCCGCACGCGCATCTACCGCTTGCTGCGCAAGGGCGAGGTGCGTGTGGACGGGCGCCGGGCAAACCCGGCGGATCGCCTGGAACCCGGCGCGCGGATTCGCATTCCCCCGGTACGAATGACGCCGTCGGATAACGGGAATGGGGCGGCAAACCTGCCCGATGGGCTGGCGCAGCAGCTCCGCACCTGCATTCTTCATGAAGACAAGGAACTGCTGGCCCTGAACAAACCCTCAGGCCTGGCGGTCCACGGCGGCAGCGGGCTTCGCTTCGGCTTGATTGAGGCGCTCCGGCAACTGCGGCCGGAAGATCGCTTCCTGGAGCTGGTTCATCGCCTTGACCGGGAAACCAGCGGGGTACTGCTGGTTGCACGGCGGCGCAGCACCTTGCGGCGGCTGCATGCGCTGATCCGCGACGGCATGATGGAGAAACGCTATCTGGCGCTGCTCGTGGGACAACTACCCCGTGGTCCGGTGCCGGTGGAAGCCGCGCTTGACCGCAGCGCGCGGCGCGGCGGCGAACGGATGGTGCAGGTGGATGCCAGCGGGAAGGCCTCGCGCAGCGTTTTCCGCTGTCTGGAACGCTATGATGGTTACTGTCTGGCGGAGGTGGATATCTCCACAGGGCGGACGCATCAGATTCGTGTGCATGCCGAGCATCTTGGGCTCCCGGTAGCGGGGGATGAGCGATACGGGGATCGTGCGGCCAATCGGCAGTTGCGAGGCCTCGGCCTGAAACGTCTGTTCCTGCATGCGCATCGACTCAGCTTCACGGATCCGGAGACAGGCGAGAACCGGATGTTCTCGGCGGAATTGAGCCCTGACTTGAGAGACGTTATCGACCGCCTGCAGGCACCCGATATGGAGAAAGGGAATGACTGACGACCGTTGGACCAGTGGACCACTGACCCGCCGATCCGAACCCTCCGGGTCCGCGAAGGATGAAGGCGGCCGCTGGGAGCGCGAGGCCTTGCGGGAAATCGCGCTTGAGGGCGTGCGCGAGCGCCGCCTTGCGCGCCGCTGGGGCATCTTCTTCAAACTTGCGTTTCTTGCCTATCTGGTGTTCGTGCTCTCTCTGGGCCGGGGCTGGGTCTTTCCAGGCGATACCGGGCCGTCGGAACACACCGCAGTGGTGCGGGTCACCGGGGTGCTTCTACCAGACAGCAACAACCGGGCGGAGTTGGTGATCCGGGGGCTGCAGTCCGCCTTCCGTGACAGCGGAACCCGGGCGGTGGTGCTGCATATAAACAGTCCTGGTGGCAGCGCCGTGCAGGCAAGCCAGATCAACGACGAAGTCCGCCGTCTGCGAGACGCACATCCGGACATCCCGGTCTACGCGGTCGCGGACGACATGTTCACGTCCGGCGCCTATTACCTTGCCGTCTCCGCGGATCGGATTTTCGTGGACCGAGGCACCATGATCGGCTCCATCGGAGTGATCGCGCAGAGCTTCGGCCTCGACGAAGCCCTGCAGCGGCTGGGCATCGAGCGGCGGCTCTATACCGCTGGCGAGAGCAAAGCCCTGCTGGACCCCTTCTCACCAGAGCGGGAGGAGGACGTGGAGTGGATTCACGGAATGCTCGGGGAAATCCATCAGCAATTCATTGATGCGGTGAAAGAAGGGCGGGGGGACCGCCTGGCCGATGATCCCGATCTATTCAGCGGACTGGTCTGGACCGGCCAGCAGGGGATCGAGCTGGGGTTGGCGGACGAAATCGGCAACTTGCATACCGTCGCCCGCGAGGTTGTTGGCGCGGAGCATTTGCGGGATTTCACGGTCAGGCCGAATCTGTTGCAGCAACTGGGTGGCCGCATCGGCACCGGCCTCATGAACCGTGTCGAAGAACTGCTGCTTAACGAGGCCGTGATTCGCTGAGCGGCCCGCCCTGCCGGGGCTTTGCAGCGTGTTCCGGGGCAAGGCGCGGCTCGCAGGCAATGGCGAGCCCTGGGCAAGAGCCGCAACGCCGCAACCGGACACGCTGCATAGCCAGAGCACCATGGGAATAGATTCAGTGTTTCCCCTAGGGCACGGTGATACCGGCGCGGCGCAGAAAATCGGTCAGCCGGATCAAGGGCAGGCCGATCAGGGCCGTCGGATCTTCACCTTCCATGGCCGTAAAGAGGCTGACGCCCAGCCCTTCGGCGTGGAAACTGCCGGCGGCGTCCAACGCAGGCTCCCTGGCCAGGTACCGCTCCACGGTCAGCTCATCCAGCTCACGGAACATGACCGCATAGGGAACCACATCCAGCTGGCATTCGCCGCTGGCCGCATCCAGCAGGCATAAGCCGGTGAGAAAAGTCACGCGGCGGCCGGAGGCGGCGAGCAATTGAGCCCGGGCACGTTCCAGTGTGCCCGGCTTCCCCAATAGCGTCTCGTCACGCACCGCCGCCTGATCAGAACCAATGATCAGCCCCTGAGGATGCCGGTGCGCCACGGCCTGCGCCTTTTCCCGCGCAAGGCGCGCCACGTAATCCACTGGCGGCTCATGTTCCTTGCGCGCTTCATCAATGCCCGGCGCATCGCAGATGAAGCTCAGGCCGAGCCGGTCGAGCAAAGCCCGGCGATACGGGGAACCGGAAGCCAGCACAAGCCTTTCCTGAGTCATGACATAAAACTCTTCAATGACGAGCCCGGATGGCAACCATGACACAGTTTCACCGAAGCGTCAGGGGCTTTGCGCAGGCTCTTTGACACTCCTGACCTCCGCGGATAATATGCGCCTCTTATGACTGTCCGGCCGCTGCCTGTCACCATCGATGTATTAAAGCTCGTGGACCGGGGGCAGGAGCTTTCGGGCACTCTGCCGCTGCGTCAGATGACGCGGTTGCTGGAAAATCTGGTTGATGATCAGGGCGATGTGAGTGTTGTCCTTATTTTTGGTCGGGATCAGGGCCGAAGGCGAGTGGTGACGGGCCGCATTCAGGCCACTGTGCAGCTGACATGTCAACGGTGCCTGAGGGCAATGCCGTATCACATCGATGCAGAGGTGGCCCTTGGGGTCTGCCGCTCGGAAGACGAGGTGGCCGTTTTATCAGAAGCCTACGATCCACTGCTGCTGACGGAATCGCCGCAGAGGCTATCTGAACTGGTCGAAGACGAATTGATACTCGCGCTGCCGACATTGGCCAGGCACGAGAGCGCCCCTGACTGTCGACCGGTGTCGGTCACTTTTGGGGAGGCCGCTTCCCTGCCTGACGATTCGGCGCCAGAGAAACCGAATCCATTTGCCGTACTTGACGTCCTGAAGAAGCGGGACGACAGCTGACATTTAGCAAGGAGATTGACCATGGCGGTTCAACAGAATCGTAAAACCCGGTCCAAGCGCGGCATGCGCCGTGCGCACGATGCCCTGTCCGGGCCGACGCTGTCGGTGGACAGCACCTCGGGTGAAACCCATCGTCGGCACCACATTACGCCGGACGGGTTCTACCGTGGCCGTAAAGTCCTGAATACCGACAACGAAGAATAACGAACGCTGGCGAAATGCTCGCGCGCCCGGCCGATTGCCGGAGCGCGAGCATTTCGTTTTAAGCCGGCAGGTTGTTGCACATCTAATCGGATGCCCATGACCGACACCGTGACCATTGCGCTGGACGCGATGGGAGGTGACCACGGCCCCAGTGTGGTTGTCCCCTCGGCGCTGTCCATCCTCCGCCGCAGGCCTGGCGTCAAGCTGATCCTGGTGGGTGATGAGGCCGTGTTGCGGGAGGAACTGCAGAAGCACCGCGGTACCGAAGATGATCGGTTGGTTATCCAGCATGCATCCCAGACCGTGGGCATGGACGAGCCGCCGTCCCAGGCACTTCGTCTGAAGAAAGACTCCTCCATGCGGGTCGCCATCAACCTGGTGAAGGCGGGGGATGCCGGCGCCTGCGTCAGTGCCGGCAACACCGGCGCGCTGATGGCCACCGCGCGGTATGTGCTGAAAACCCTGCCGGGCATCGACCGCCCTGCCATCATCACCACCATTCCGGCTATCGGCGGCTACACACGGATGCTCGATCTCGGGGCGAACGTGGACAGCTCTGCGGAGCACCTGTTCCAATTCGCCGTCATGGGCGCAGTGATGGCCGAGGCCTTGGACAACCGGGGTACCCCGTCGGTGGGGCTGCTCAACATCGGCGAAGAAGAGATCAAGGGCAACGACCAGGTCAAGCAGGCGGCTCGAATCCTTTCCCAGAGCGGCCTGAACTACGTGGGTTATGTGGAAGGTGATGACATCTTCAAGGGCGTGGCTGACGTGGTGGTCTGTGATGGTTTCGTCGGCAACGTGGCATTGAAGACCTCGGAGGGCGTTGCGTCCATCATCGCCCATTACATGCGGGAAGAATTCCAGCGTAATCTGTTCACGCGCATGGCGGCCTTGGTGGCCATGCCGGTACTGCGCAATCTGCGAAGGCGCATCGATCCGCGGCGCTACAATGGTGCAAGCCTGCTCGGGCTCCGTGGTATCGTGCTCAAAAGCCACGGTGGTGCGGACGTCGTGGCCTTCAGCCAGGCCATCGACACAGCCATCCTGGAAGTGCAGAAAGGGGTCCCCACGCTGATCGACGAACGGCTGGATCAGATGCTGTCAGAAAGAGACGACAAGTGATCAATACACGCATCATCGGTACCGGCAGTTATCTGCCCGAACGTATCATGACCAACGCCGAACTCGAGGCATTGGTGGAGACCAGCGATTCCTGGATTCAGGAACGAACCGGCATCGCCGAGCGCCGCGTGGTCGCGGACGACCAGAGCTGCACAGACCTGGCAACCATCGCCGCACAGCGGGCGCTGGAGGCTGCCAACGTGTCCCCCGAGGATATCGATCTTATCGTCCTCGGCACCTGCACTCCGGACCGGGTGTTTCCCAGCAACGCCTGCCTCGTTCAGCAGAACCTGGGTTCCAAGGCAGGTGCCCCTGCATTCGATGTGGCCGCCGCCTGCTCCAGTTTCGTTTATGCCCTGGATGTCGCGAACCGCTTCTTGCGCACCGGCGGGGCAGAACGCGCCCTGGTTATCGGCGCGGACACCATGACGCGCCTGCTGAACTGGAAAGACCGCGGCACCTGCGTGCTGTTCGGTGATGGCGCCGGGGCCATCGTGCTGGAAGCGTCGGACGAGCCCGGCATTCTGTCCACCCATCTGCACGCCGACGGCGCCCAGGAATGCCTGCTGCATGTGCCCTGGGGGCCGGGCATGGGGTATGACCGGCTGACGGACACCAATGGCAAGATCAGCATGCGCGGTAACGAAGTGTTCAAAGTGGCCGTGCGCACCCTGGGGCGGATTGTTGACGAAACCCTCGATGCCAATGGCCTGAGCAAGGAAGACGTGGACTGGCTTGTGCCGCACCAGGCCAACATCCGGATTATCCAGGCAACCGCTCGCAAACTCGGATTGCCCATGGAGCGCGTGGTGCAAACCGTACAACACCATGGCAACACCTCCTCGGCCTCCATACCGTTAGCGCTGGATACCGCCGTACGGGACGGGCGCATCAAGCCCGGCGATTTGTTGCTACTGGAGGCCTTTGGTGGTGGATTCACCTGGGGGTCGGCGCTGGTTCGTTACTGAGCGACGGCAATAAGCAGAAAGGACAGCGTGATGGCAGACAAGACAGCATTCGTGTTTCCTGGCCAGGGCTCCCAGTCCGTGGGCATGCTCGGCGACCTGGCAGACGCGTACCCGCAAGTGCGTGAAACCTTTGCCGAGGCATCCGAAGCATTGGGGGATGATCTCTGGAATCTGACCCAGAACGGCCCGGCGGAGCGTCTCAACCAGACAGACAGAACCCAGCCCGCCATGCTGGTTGCCGGCGTGGCCGTGTGGCGGGTCTGGCAGGCCCGCGGCGGGGCTGAACCGGATTACATGGCCGGCCACTCGCTCGGCGAGTACAGCGCGCTGGTCTGCTCAGGCGCACTCGGTTTCGCCGACGCCGTACGCCTGGTCGCCGAGCGTGGCCGTTTCATGCAGGAAGCCGTGCCCGAAGGGCAGGGTGCCATGGCGGCGGTGCTCGGGCTTGACGATGCAGCCGTGCGCGAGGTCTGCGCAGAGGTTGCCCAGGGTGCCGTAGTGGAGGCCGTGAATTTCAATGCGCCCGGCCAGGTTGTGATCGCCGGCAATCGTGAAGCGGTGGACAGGGCCTGCGAGGCGGCCAAGGCCGCTGGCGCGAAGCGCGCACTGCCGCTGCCCGTGAGCGTGCCCGCGCACTCCGCATTGATGCAGCCTGCATCGGATCGCCTGGCCCAGGTGCTGGCGGATATTCAACTGGATACGCCGCGGATCCCCGTGATTCACAATGTGGATGTCAGTCTCGCCGGTGCGCCGGATGCCATTCGTGAGCGTCTGGTCAAGCAGGTTCACAACCCCGTACGCTGGGTGGAAACCGTGCAATGGCTGGCGAAGCAGGGTGTCGGACGCCTGGTGGAAGCGGGGCCCGGCAAGGTGCTGGCCGGCCTGACCAAGCGCATCGAACGGGGCATGGCGGCGCAGCCCGTCTATGACCCTACAACCCTCGACAAGGCACTCAACGGGGAAGCTTGATATGGCTGAACAACGTCTTGCCCTGGTCACCGGGGCCAGCCGCGGCATCGGCAAAGCCATTGCCCTATCACTGGCCGCAAAAGGAATGACGGTGGTCGGAACCGCGACCAGTGAGAAAGGTGCGGACAACATCAGCGCCTATCTCAAGGAGGCCGGCGCCGAAGGCTGCGGGATGGTGCTGGATGTGACCAGCGCTGAGAGCATTGCCGGGTTGATGGGCGCCGTGAGCAAGCAGTTCGGAACGCCACTCGTACTCGTGAACAATGCGGGCATCACCCGGGATAACCTGATGATGCGCATGAAGGACGACGAGTGGAACAGCATCATCGATACGAACCTGAATTCGGCGTATCGCATGAGCAAGGCCTGTTTGCGGGGCATGATGAAGGCCCGCTGGGGGCGCATCATCAACATCTCGTCCGTAGTCGGGGCCACGGGCAACCCCGGGCAAACCAACTATGCTGCTGCAAAGGCAGGCCTGGTTGGCCTGACCAAATCGCTGGCACGTGAAGTGGGTAGCCGTGGGGTCACGGTGAACGCTGTCGCGCCTGGCTTTATCGACACGGACATGACCCGTGCACTGGAAGATCAGCAGCGCGAAGAACTCGTTCGGCAGATCCCGGTGGGAACGCTGGGTCAACCCGAACACATCGCCGCGGCGGTGGCATTTCTTGCCACCGAAGAGGCGGAATACATCACCGGTGAAACGCTGCACGTGAACGGCGGCATGCACATGGGATGAACTTGGGGCCCGGCGGTCTGACCGTCGAGTCGCTATGGTAAGAGCGTACCTGTTTTCATAGAATACGCCGTCAATGCAAACTGGACCGGCTCAAATCGGGAGTAACAACTTATGAGCAGCATCGAAGAACGCGTCAAGAAGATCGTGGTAGAGCAACTGGGTGTGAAGGAAGAGGAAGTCACCCCGGAAGCATCCTTTGTGGACGATCTGGGCGCCGATTCCCTGGACACCGTGGAACTGGTGATGGCCCTGGAAGAGGAATTCGAGTGCGAAATTCCCGATGAAGAAGCCGAAAAAATCACCACCGTTCAGCAAGCTATTGATTACGTCAACAACCACCTGGGCGAGTAATCGCTGGGGTCAATGTTGATGTCTGACCTGACTCGAGAAAGGCGCGGCCACCTTCGGCCGCTGGCTTTCTCGAGTTTTATTGTTCATCAGGAAAAGGGGGCAGTCCTTTGGCTAAACGGCGCGTCGTAGTCACCGGCCTGGGCATCATTTCGCCGGTAGGCAATTCCGTTAAGGAAGCCTGGGACAACATACTTGCCGGGCGCAGCGGCATCCGCCCGATCACCCGGTTCGATGCTTCGGCGTTCGCCACGCGGTTTGGCGGCACCATCGAGGGATTTGATCCAAAAGATTACATCAATCCCAAGGATGCCCGGAAGATGGATCCGTTCATTCATTACGGCCTGGCTGCCGCAGGGCAGGCGCTGGAAGATTCCGGCCTGGAGATCACCGATCAGAACGCCGAACGTGTTGGTGTGGCCATCGGCTCCGGCATTGGCGGGATCAACTGGATCGAGAACGGGCACCAAGCCTATCTTGATGGCGGTCCGCGCAAGCTCTCCCCGTTCTTCATCCCTGGTGCGATTATCAACATGGTGTCCGGCCACCTCTCCATCATTCATGGCATCAAGGGACCGAACATCTCCATCGTCACTGCCTGCACCACCGGTACCCACAACATCGGTGAAGCAGCGCGGATCATTGCCTACGGCGACGCGGATGTGATGATCGCCGGCGGGGCAGAATTCGCCACCACCCCGACCGGTCTGGGTGGTTTCGCGGCTGCGCGCGCGCTGTCCTCGCGCAATGATGCGCCGGAGCAGGCCAGCCGCCCCTGGGACAAGGAACGCGATGGCTTCGTGCTGAGCGACGGCGCCGGCGTCCTTATTCTGGAAGAGTACGAACAGGCGCGGAAGCGCGGCGCCACGATTTATGCGGAACTGGGCGGGTTCGCCATGAATGGCGACGCTTATCATATGACCCAGCCGTCGGAGGGCGGGGAAGGTGCGTCGCGCTGCATGAACCTGGCCTTGAAGGATGCTGGCGTGAACCCGGAGGCGGTGGATTACATCAATGCCCACGGCACCTCCACGCCTGCCGGTGATGTGGCGGAAACCAAAGCGCTGAAGCTCACGTTCCGCGACCACGCCAAGAAGCTCTCGGTCAGTTCCACCAAATCCATGACCGGGCACCTGCTGGGCGCAGCAGGTGGTATCGAGGCAGTGTTCTCCGCGCTGGCTATCCGAGATCAGGTGGCACCGCCCACAATCAATCTGGACAACCCCGATCCGGAATGCGACCTGGATTACGTGCCGCATACCGCCCGGGAGATGCGTATCGACGTTGCACTGTCCAACTCGTTCGGCTTCGGCGGTACCAACGGCACGGTCGTATTCCGCAAAGTCGATTGAACAGACAAGCCACCTGCCTTAGGAGGCCTTGCGGAAGGTTCGAATGCGTTCCGGCACGCTGATTAACGGAAACCCCGATTGCACCGTCACGGCGGTGGATCGGGGTTTTCTTTATGGTGACGGGCTGTTCGAGACCGTTGCCGTAGTCGGTGGGGATCTGCCGCTTTGGCCGCGGCACTGGAAGCGGCTCGAGTCGGGTGCACGCCGCCTGGGATTACCCCCACCTTCGGAAACAGCGTTCCGCGGTGATCTGGAGCGCCTGCTTCCTCTCGCCGACGGTGACAATGCCGTTCTGCGTCTTCAGTATACGGCGGGGAGTGGAGGTCGCGGCCTGCAGCGGCCAGCAACCGTGACGCCAACCCGCGTTGCAAGCCTGCTTCCATACCCCCGGCGACCGGAGGTTTACTGGGAGTCGGGCGTTCGATTGCATGTATGCGCAACCCGGATCGCCGAACAGCCCGCTCTGGCCGGCATCAAGCACTGCAATCGGCTGGAATACGTGCTTGCACGGGGCGAGTGGAGCGATGAGCATATCCCTGAAGGCCTGTTACTGGATACGCAGAACAAGGTTTGTGAGGGCACCATCAGCAATGTATTTGCCGTCCGCCAGGGTGCGTTGCTGACGCCATCGCTGGACCGGTGCGGTGTCCACGGCGTGATGCGGGCAATCGTGCTCGAACAGGCATCCGAATGGGGAATGACGGTGGAGCAGGGCCGCTATACCCTGGACGACTGGCTGGCCGCAGACGAACTGTTCCTGACCAATAGCCTGATCGGCATCTGGCCGGTCAGGGTGCTGCTGGATCAACACTGGCAAGTTGGCCCGATCACCCGCCGCCTGCAACAGGCAATCGGTACGGCGGGCCTTGCTCCGATTCCAGACCGTGCAATGAACAAGGTTTAACAAGGTGTTGAAAAAACTTCTGAAATTCGGATTTTTGGCCTTTGTGCTGCTTTGCATAGCTGCGGGCACCCTGTACCTTGACTATCAGCGTTGGCTGACGACACCAGTCCATGAGGGAGATCAGGCCCACTACCTGGATGTTGCCTCCGGCACCTCGTTCCGGGCTCTCCTGAGCCAGTTGGAATCCGAAGAACTTCTGGAACGACCACGGTACTTCGAGTTCCTTGCCCGGCACCGGGGTGATGCAGGCCGCATCCGCGCCGGGGAATACGCCATCGAGCCGGGCATCACACCGGCCGGGCTGCTGGATCAGCTGGTGCGCGGTCGGGTGATTCAATACCGCTTCACGCTGATCGAAGGCTGGACATTCAATCAGTTGCGTTCCGCACTTGAGGCTGATCCGCGCATTACCAACACCATTGCCGAGCTGGACGACGACGAGATCATGGAACGCCTCGGGCGCCCGGAAACGCACCCGGAAGGCTGGTTCTACCCGGAAACCTACACATTCCCCCGCGGCACCACCGATATGGATGTGCTGCGCTGGTCGCTGGCAGCGATGGAGCAGGCGTTGGAACAGACCTGGGAAAACCGGCAGGAGGGTATCCCGCTGGAATCCCCCTATGAGGCGCTTATCCTGGCCTCAATCATTGAGCGTGAGACCGGCCAGCCCCACGAACGGGGCAAAGTGGCCGGAGTGTTCACGCGCCGACTGGAAATCGGGATGCGCCTGCAAACGGACCCCACCGTGATCTACGGCATGGGTGATCAGTATGACGGCCGCATCCGCACCCGCGATCTCCGCACCGATACTCCCTATAACACCTATACCCGCCATGGCCTGCCGCCCACGCCGATTGCCATGCCCAGCGGTGCCGCCATCGCGGCGGCGGTCAACCCGGAACCCGGAGAGGCGCTGTACTTCGTCTCCCGTGGCGATGGCACACACCACTTCTCGGCGACCCTGGAAGAGCACAACCGGGCGGTGCGCCGTTATATTCTGGGCAGGGACGACTGAGATGCAGAGGAAGGGCCGCTTCATCACCTTGGAAGGCGTCGAGGGCGCCGGCAAAAGCACCGCGCTGGAAACAGTGCGTGAGGTGATCGAATCGGAAGGCATTCCCCTGCGGTTGACGCGGGAGCCCGGCGGCACGCCGCTGGGTGAACGGGTGCGGGAATTGCTGCTGTCCCACGAATTCACCGGCATGGCGGATGACACGGAAGCCCTGCTGGTTTTTGCAGCACGCGCGCAGCATCTGGCTGAGCTTATCCAGCCCGCGTTGAAACAGGGGACCTGGGTTCTGTCTGATCGCTTCACCGATGCCACCTACGCATACCAGGGCGCCGGGCGCGGGATGCCCGCCGAACGCATTGCCACGCTGGAACAATGGGTGCAGGGGCCGTTCCGTCCGGATCTGACCCTGGTTCTGGATCTGCCGGTGGAGGAGGGCCTGCGTCGTGCTGCAGGGCGCAGTATTCCAGACCGTTTCGAAAGGGAACCCAGGGCATTCTTCGAGGCGGTACGCCGCTGTTATCTGAACCGCGCCGCCGATGCGCCCGGGCGATACCGTGTGATCGACGCGTTCCGCCCGCTTGACGACGTACAGCAAGCCATCCGCGACACCCTGACCGATTGGCTAAGGGGAGGCGGCAGATGAATACC
The DNA here is from genome assembly GCA_007125985.1 of Ectothiorhodospiraceae bacterium. Lineage (GTDB taxonomy): Bacteria > Pseudomonadota > Gammaproteobacteria > Nitrococcales > Aquisalimonadaceae > LSCE01. The sequence goes on from SLCE01000243.1 coordinate 14,500, forward strand.
CAGCAGTTCCCCTGGCAGGAGCAACTCTGGTCGCGGCTTCAGCTACAGTGGGCCGGTGACCGACTTCCGCACGCGCTGCTGGTGACCGGAAGCACCGGCGTGGGCAAGCAAGCCCTGGCCGAGAACCTGGCCGCGCAGCTGCTCTGCCAGGCACCTGACAATGCCGGTGCCTGCGGGAAATGCGCCGCCTGCAAACTGCTGGAGGCCGGCAGCCATCCAGACCTGCGCCATGTCACCCGGGTTGAGGACAGCCGCCAGATCCGAATCGATAGCGTGCGGGCGCTCACGGAATTCATGGGGATGAAAAGCCAGTATGGCGGTTATCGTATCGGGCTGATCTACCCGGCGGACACCATGAACGCGAATGCGGCCAACAGCCTCCTGAAAACCCTGGAAGAGCCCCCGGCGGGCGCCGTGCTGATCCTGGTGACAGACCGTCCCAGCGCCATCCCGGCCACCGTGCGCAGCCGATGTCAGCAGGCAGTGGTCCCGGCACCGACCAGGGATCAGGCTCTGACCTGGCTGCGCAGCCAGGCCCCTGATCTGGCCGAGCGGGCCGCCGCCTTGTTGCCCATGGCGGGCGGCGCTCCGCTGCGCGCACTGTCCTATGCGCAACAGGATGTCGACCAGCGCCTGAGCCAACTGGCCGGGTTACTGGATAATCTGGCCACAGGCCGCGCCACTTTGCCCGAGGCCACCGGGGACTGGAAGAAGGACGATCTGGCGCTGCTGCTGGATCTCCTACCGTTCCTGGTTCAGCAGGTAATCCGGCGCAGCACGGGCTTGCCCGTGGAGGGAATCGCCCCGTCCTGCGGCGACGGGCTGGATCCCCGTGCCTTGCACGAGTACCTTGCTTACATGTACAACTATCGGGCCTTGGCGGAACGACCCATCAATGCCGAACTGGCCATTGAAGACCTGTTCATTCGCTGGCAGCGCGTCGGTCGCCGAGCCGCATAGGAGCAAACGGAATGTCGGAAGAGCGGAAAGCCGGGGCAGGGCACGGCAAGCAGCGTGTACTCAACGTCACCATTCAGGACAAGCAGCGGCTCTATCTGGCCTACATGCCGCAGATCCGCAACGGCGCCCTGTTCGTGCAGTTGAAGAACAGTGACCCCATCCGGGACAACTACCGCTTGGGCGACGAGTTGTTCCTGGCCGTGCACTTTGAAGACGAGAAGGAAAAGGTTCCGGTGGTGGGCAAGGTGATCTGGATCACCCCGCGCGGAGCCCAGGGCAACAGGCCCGCAGGCCTGGGCATCCAGCTCAGCGATAAGGACAAAGGAGCGGTGCGCGCCAAGATAGAGAACCGCCTGGCCGGAGCCCTGGAGTCTGACCGACCGACCCACACCATGTAGCTCCGCGCTATCCGATTAATCAGCGAATGATTACCCGATGAGCACCCATTTGGTCGATTCCCATTGCCATCTCCACATGTTGGATGCGGCAGATCCGCATCCAACGCCCTACCTGCAGGAAGCGGAGCGCCGTGGCGTGCGCCGGTTTCTTACCGTATCGGTGGAACTGGACAGCTTCCCGCAACTGCTCCAACTCGCCGAGCGCCACTCGCAGGTCTACACATCGGTGGGCGTGCATCCGTGCGGAAAACAACTGCGGATGGTATCGCCGGAGGCGCTTGCGGAACTGGCCGACCATCCGCGCATTCTGGCCATTGGTGAAACCGGGCTGGATTATCTGTGCATTGATCAGGACGCAGACAGGGAATGGCAGCACCAACGCTTCCGGGATCAGGTCCGGGCGGCGCGCATTGCCCGAAAGCCGCTCATCATCCACACGCGGGGCGCACCAGAGGACACCGCACGCATTCTGAAGGAAGAGGGTGCCGATGCGGTGGGAGGCATCATTCATTGTTTCACGGAA
>SLCE01000071.1 GCA_007125985.1 Ectothiorhodospiraceae bacterium
ACCGACACAAAGCGTTCCCAGCAGGCGCCACAAAAAGGGGAGCAATCCCCCCTGCCTCACTCGCCCCGGTGAAACTGCGATCGGGGTGTCGCTGGGATCGGAACCCCTGTCACTCACAAGCCTCTACCTCGTTGGAGGTACTGACATCAAGACAAAACTACCCCATTCAGGGTAGAGTGTTCGGCGCGGCGGCACGCCCTGCAGTCCATTGACGAATACGGCGATCATCATGCGACTCACCCAGTTCACCGACTATTCCCTGCGCGTCCTGATCTACCTGGCAGTTAAGCCCGATGGTTTCGCCACCATCAGCGAGATCTCCGATAAGTACAACATCTCACGCAACCATGTCATGAAGGTGGTCTATCAGCTCGGGCAACTGGGCTATCTGAAAACCGTGCGTGGCAAGGGCGGCGGCATCCGACTGGGGCGTGAACCGGGCGAGATCAACTTAGGCCGTCTGGTGCGGCAGACTGAACCGGACATGCGTATTGTCGAATGCTTTGGCCCGGACAACACCTGCCGCCTGAACCCCGATTGCGGCCTCAAGGGCATTCTTGGCAAGGCACTACACGCCTTTCTGGAAACCCTGGATGCCTATACCCTGAGCGATATCGCCCATGATGAGCAGGAACTCCGCCGCCTGCTGGTCACCTGATTCACGGTTAGCGAACCTCCTTCCGTTTGTGATAATAAATGTATCACAAATGAATTTTAGTGGGAGTCACTGATGCGCCGCTGGTCACGCCCGGCGGCGGCAGAACGCCTGTTGTTTCCACTTGCAGCCCTGCAGGCAGCGTTGATCGTACCGTTGTCGCTACACGCCATGCTTGGCGGCAATCTGGCGCCGTCAGCGCTGAGCAGCCCCTCGGGCCATGCGCATGAACTGCTTTTCGGATTCGCCTTGGCTGTGGTGGGGGGCTACCTCATCAACCGGATTCCGGCAGGCGCACTCTGGCTGCTGGGCGCTGTTTGGCTTGCAGCCCGCCTGCTGTTCCTGTGTGCGCCCGGAAGCGCGGTCGCGGCCTTGATGAATGGACTGTTCGCGGCTCTGATCGCCTGGTATGCGGCACCCCAGTTTCTGCGCGCCGCCAAGCGCTGGCGCAACCGGGTTATTGGCCCGGTACTGATCGCTTTGAGTCTAAGCGCTGCGCTGTACCATCTCGGCGGCGTAACCGCGCAGCCTCTGACCGTACATCTCACCCTGCTGCTATTTGCCCTGCTGATGCTCCTCATGGGCGGGCGCATCATCGCACCGGCCATGGCCGGTGCCATTGAGCGGGCGGGAGGCACGTTGGAAGCCCGCGTGCAGCCACGCATCGAAGCCACCTTGATCGTGCTGCTGCTCGCCGCCCTGCTGGCTCGCCCCTGGCCCGGTGGCCAGGGGCTGGCCGGACTGCTACTGCTGGTTGCCGCCCTGGTGGCCGCCGTCCGCCTGTTCCGATGGCAACCGTGGCGCGTCCGCGCCCGGCCTGACCTACTGTGCCTGCTGGTCGGATACGGCTGGCTTGTGGTGGGCACCGGTTTGCTGGGCGCAGCCTGGGCCGGCGGCACGCTCCCCTTTGGTACCGCAATCCACGGGCTGACGGTGGGCGCCATGGGTACGCTGACCGCCACCGTCATGAGCCGGGTACGCTTGGTCCGTCGGCGCATGGACCCATCCCGTGAATGGTCCACCCCTGTGATCACCGCGCTGATTGCCGCCGCCGCAGCACTACGGGTAGGCTTGCCCTTTTCGGAGGCGGCACTGTGGCTGGCGGCCGCCAACTGGAGTGCAGCCTGGTTGCTGGTATTGACGTTGATGGTCCGGGTATCCGCACGCCACTGAGTCCTTACCGGCGAGACTGACAATGACGAACCACTAATGGCGAAAACCAATCAATGGCCGGGCATTCATGTGCTGGGCGCCGGCAGCATGGGCCTGATGATCGCAGCCCGGCTACAGGCGGCGGCATCCGTGGTTCTGCTGCGCAGGCCGGGCAACTGGCCTGCCAGTCTGCAGTTGCAGGTTCAGCGCAACGGGGCCACAACACGCTGTCGGCTAACCCAGTACGGCAGCGACACCGCACCGGCCCCAATCTCGCACCTGATACTCTGCACCAAATCAATCGATGCACTTGCGGCGCTTGAGTCCCTGGACTCCAGAGTTGCTGATGATGCACAGCTGCTGCTGATGCAGAACGGCATGGGCAGCCAGGAAGCCGTGGTTCAACACTTCCCTCGGGCGCGTATCGCCGCAGCGTCCACCACCGAAGGCGCCTACCGCACGGCGCCTGACCGGGTGGTGCACGCCGCATGCGGGCTGACCCGCATCGGCTCGCTGAACAGGGGGGATTTCGACTGGGCCGGGCTATTCCGGGACGCCGGCATGGAAGCCGGAACTGTTGAGGATATCCGCTGGCATCTGGCGGACAAGTTGCGCGTCAATGTTCTGATCAACCCGCTGACCGCCTTGCATGGCTGCCTGAATGGCGAGCTGCTGGACCGGGCGGAACTGCTGGCGGACATGCAGGCACTGGGGCAGGAAGCAGACGCCGTGCTTGCCGCAGCGGGGTTCCGGTTCGGGAACACTGCGTTGGAACAGGCGTCGGCTGTGGCCCGCAGCACCGCCAACAATCGCTCATCCATGCTGCAGGACGTGACCGCCGGCCGGCGCACGGAGCTGGACGACATCACCGGCTTCCTGCTGGAGCTGGCCCGACGCCATGGCGTGCCTGCCCCCACACACCAGGCGGTTTACAGCCGTATACAGGCGCTCACACCGGCTCCGGCTCACCACCGTACGGATGCTGCACCATGACGGTGTCGCCCTCACGCACCAGCGTGGGCTGAATACGTCGCTGATCTACACGACCATCAGCAGCAGCCTGCCAGGCCTCCTGGGCACTGCTGAAGACACTCAGCGCCCGCAGGTTGCACCGGGTGGGATAGATGATCGTCACTTTGCCCTGGAGCTGCTCTTCCAGAGCGCGGGCCGGGTTCATCCAGCGAAGACTGGTGGTTTCCACGTTATCCTGCTTCGCCTCCTGCCCGGGCGGCATGCGCGCAGCCAGGAATCGGGTATCGAAACGCCGATGACTACCTTCCGGAGTCACCCACCAGGACCATAATGCCAGCGCACGCAAGTCAAGCACGAGATCCTGCTCAGCGAGCCAGTCGTTCCAGCTCCAGCTGCGGTCGCGGCTGATCAGGTGATCCCTCGCCTCAAGAAAGGGCTCCGTCATCAGGTCGGCATCCGTGAGCGCAGCTCCGTTGGCCCGGTGGGCCAGCAACACGCCTGCCTCCTCAAAGGTCTCCCGTACCGCGGCGACCAGCAGGCCCAGGGCCTGTTCCGGTTTTTCCACGCCCAACGCGTCGACCCAACGCTCCGGTTCCACGCCCTGCCAGCGGTCCGGCGGCAGCCGGGCGTCGGCCTCATCAACCTTCCCGCCGGGGAACACCAGAGCGCCACCGGCGAAATCCGACTGCAGATGCCGCTCCACCAGCAGCACCTCTAGCTGCTGCCCGTCGCCCGTGGTGCTGTCCCGCAACAGCACCACGGTTGATGCAGCCACGACCTCCTGCGGTTTCCTGCCCTGCTCACTCACGGTCTACCTCCACCCCGGGCTTGCCTATGTGTCAGCCAACCATCATACACAAGCCCGGGGCGTCGGGCTTAAGGAAGCGCTTCCTTAAAGCTGATTCACCGGGATCTTCAGATAAACGACCCCGTTATCTTCCGCCGGCGGCATTTTGCCGGCCCGGATATTCACCTGGATGGACGGGAGAATCAGCCGTGGCATGTCCAGGGTGGCATCGCGTTCCTCGCGCATCTGCACGAACTCGTCCTCACTGATGCCGTCCCGTACATGCTTGTTGCTGCGCTTTTGCTCACCGACGGTGGTTTCGTAGGCGTGCTCACGCCCTTCCGGCGGATAGTCGTGGCACATGAACATGCGCGTGTCACCGGGCAGTTCCAACAGCTTCCGGATGGAGCGGAACAGCGTGCGTGCGTCACCGCCCGGGAAGTCACACCGTGCGGTTCCCACATCCGGCAGGAACAGGGTGTCCCCCACAAACAGGGCATCACCGATGAGCCAGCTCATATCCGCCGGGGTATGACCTGGCGTGTGGATCACACGGCCTTCGAGTTTGCCGATGCGGAATGTATCCCCGTCGGCGAACAGCACATCGAAGTCGCTGCCATCCGGCAGGAACTGCTTCTCCAGGTTGAACACATCGCGGAAAATCTTCTGCACCTGGCGAATGTGCTCACCAATCGCAATGTTCCCGCCCACCTGATCGCGCACGAAGGGTGCGGCTGACAGGTGATCGGCATGAGCGTGGGTTTCCAGCACCAGATCCACGGTCAGATCCTGCTCGCGCACGAAGTCCACCAGCTGCTGCGCAGTATCGGTGGAGGTGCGGCCGGACTTGTTGTCGTAATCCAGCACCGGGTCAACCACCGCCGCATGGCCACCGGGCTCGTCATAGACCACGTAGCTCCAGGTTTCGGTGTCATTGTCCAGAAAGGCTTTGACGATCGGGCGCATACGCTGCCTCCTCAGTTGTGCTTGATCTGGTAATCAATATACTTGTGTTTATATTGTATATCAATATAATGTTTCTATCTTAACTGTTAACTGAAACCATGACTGATGTAACAGCACTCGATATTAGCCGGATGCGGGAATCCGCGGGTGAAGCCACGGCACTACTGCGCTCCCTGGCACATGAGGATCGTCTCATGCTGCTTTGTCAGCTGTGCAAGGAAGAGTTGTCGGTGGGCG
>SLCE01000202.1 GCA_007125985.1 Ectothiorhodospiraceae bacterium
ATTTTCTTGCCTTTGACCACCCCCTCCGTTATCTTTGCGCCTCGGCCGCGCAAATCAGGGTTGCGTTCCTGCCCTGCCCGTCGGCCGGCCGACGATCCGAACCCATCGCGCATTGCTGGTTCGCCGCTGGGGGGCGGCACTGCTTCCAAACGGGGTTTCCGCAGATCATGCTTTTAGCCGTCTTATCAGGTTTCATTCTGGCTGCGTTCGCGCCATGGCTGACCAAGTCCCTGCAGGACAAGGCCGGCTGGATTCTGGCCCTGTTGCCGGCAGCGCTGTTTGCCTACTTCCTGAGCTGGGTGCCGGTCGTGGTGTCCGAGGGCGCCCAGGTGGTGCACTACAGCTGGGTTCCGGGGCTGGATCTCAGCCTGTCCATGCTGGTGGACGGGCTCAGCCTGCTGTTCGCGCTGCTGATCAGCGGCATCGGCACCTTCATCATCATCTATGCGGGCAGCTACCTGCAGGGTCATGAATACCTGCCCCGCTTCTACGCCATCATGTTCTCGTTCATGGCGGCCATGCTGGGGCTGGTGCTGTCCAACAACCTGATCACGCTGTTCGTGTTCTGGGAACTGACCAGCATCACGTCCTACATGCTGATCGGCTTCCACCACGAGGAAAAGGATTCACGCTGGTACGCCCTGCAGGGGCTGCTCGTGACGGTTGGCGGCGGGCTGGCGCTGATGGCCGGGTTGATCATGCTGGGGCTGGCCGGCGGCAGCTTCGAGTTGCATGAAATTCTGGCCAGCGAGGAGTTGCGGGATTACGGCTTCTACACCGGCATGGTGGTCCTGATCCTGATCGGCACCTTCACCAAGTCCGCGCAGGTGCCGTTCCATTTCTGGTTGCCGAATGCCATGGCTGCACCCACCCCGGTGTCCGCATTCCTGCATTCGGCCACCATGGTGAAGGCGGGCGTCTATCTGATGGCCCGCCTGAATCCCGGGCTCGGCGGCACCGAATTGTGGCTCTATTCACTGGGCATCTTCGGCGCCGTCACCATGTTCACCGGCTCGTTCATGGCGCTGCGTAGCACCGGTCTGAAGGCCGTGCTGGCCTACACCACCATCATGGCCCTGGGCACGCTGACCATGCTGATCGGCATCGGCACGGAGAAAGCCATCATCGCGGCCATGACGTTCCTCCTCGCGCATGCCATGTACAAGGCCGCGCTGTTCATGCTGGCCGGCGCATTGGACCACGAGACCGGCACCAAGGACATCACCAAGCTGGGCGGACTGCGGCGGCTCATGCCGATCACGTTTGTCACCGCCTGTGTGGCGGCACTGTCATTGGCAGGCTTGCCGCCGCTGTTCGGCTTCATCGCCAAGGAATTGATGTTCGAGGCCACTCTGCAGGCGCCGGCCATCGGCACCCTGGTCACCGTGCTGGCCGTGATCTCGGCCATCATGATTGTGGCCATGGCCGCGGTGTTCTCGCTGCGCCCCTTCATCGGCTCGCTGAAGGAAACCCCGAGAAAGCCCCACGAGGCGCCGCTGGGCATGCTGATCGGCCCCGTGGTGCTGGCCTCGCTGAGCCTGATTTTCGGCCTCGCGGGTTTCCTGCCGGCGGCAGCGCTGGTGGGGCCGGCGGTGGCGGCGGTACACGGGGCGCCGCTGGATGTGGAACTCTATCTCTGGCATGGCATCAATCTGCCGTTGATGTTGAGCCTGCTGGCGCTGGTCGCCGGTCTGGTGCTGTTCTGGAAATGGGACAGCGTGCTCGCTGTGTTCCGGAAAATGCCGTTTATCGACCGCTTCGGGCCGGAGCGCGGCTATGAGCGGATGATGGACGGCCTGGTCTGGCTGGCCACCTGGCAGACGCGGGTGCTGCAGAACGGCTACATGCGCAATTACCTGATGACCATTGTGCTGACCACGGTGGCCCTCACAGGCTGGACCTTCTTCGTGCACACCGGCAGCCAGGCACCGCTGGGCTCGCTGCACTTTGAGTTCCACGAGTTGGTGGTGGCGGGCCTGGTGGCCATGGGCGCCATTGTCGCCTCGGTCACCAGTTCCCGACTGGGCGCGGTGGCAACGCTGGGCATGGTGGGCTTCGGCATCGCCCTGCTGTATGTGTTCTTCAGCGCACCCGATCTGGGCACCACGCAGATCATGGTGGAAACGCTGACGGTGATTCTGCTGGTGCTGGTGCTGTTCAAGCTGCCGTCGTTCCAGAAACTGTCCAGCACGGCGGCGCGTATCCGCGATGCGGCGGTGGCCATCTCCCTGGGCGGGCTGATGACACTGCTCATTCTGGGTGTGAATGCGGTCGAGGTGGTTGAACCGATTTCCGATCAGCTGGTGGCTTGGAGCTACCCGGAAGCCCACGGTCGCAACATTGTGAACGTGATTCTGGTGGACTTCCGGGCACTGGACACCCTTGGTGAAATCTTCGTCGTGGGTCTGGCCGCCATTGGCGTGTACGCCATGATCCGCCTGCGTGCGGAGGACAGGAAGAAATGACATCCATGAACTCCCTGATACTGCACACCGCGGCCAGGTTCCTGCTGCCCCTGCTATTGCTGTTCTCCGTGTTCGTGCTGTTACGCGGTCACGATGAACCCGGCGGCGGCTTTATTGCCGGCCTGGTTGCGGCGGTGGGCTTCGCACTCTACATGTTCGCCTTCGATGCCGAACGCACCAAGGTGCTGATGGTGGCGCCGCCCCAGGTGCTGGTGGGCATTGGCCTGCTGGCAGCCACCCTCAGCGGCGTGATCCCGGCGTTTCAGGGGCTGCCCTTCTTCACCGCACTCTGGTGGCCAATGGAGATTCCCGGGTTCGGCGAAGTGAAGTTTTCCACCCCGCTGATCTTTGATATCGGCGTCTATCTGGTTGTGCTCGGCTCGGTCATGAAGATCGTGCTGGCCCTGGCCGAAGCGGAGGAATGAGATGCAAACGATCATGGCATTCGTGATCGGGGTGCTGTTCGCTGCCGCCATCTACATGATGCTGCGACGGTCCATCGTCAAGCTGGTGATCGGGCTGATTCTGCTCAGTAACGCGGCCAACCTGCTGATGTTCACCGTCTCCGGTCTCACACGAGGCCTGCCGCCGCTGATTCCGGAAGGCAGCGCACTGCCAGCGGGCGGCTGGGCCGACCCACTGCCCCAGGCCTTGGTACTCACGGCCATCGTCATTGGTTTCGGGGTGCTGGCTTTCGCCGTGGTGCTGATCCACCGCGCCTATGAGGTCATCAAAGAGGACGATCTGGACGAGATGCGGAGTACCGACACGTGAACGCAGAGGTCGCACTTCCAGTCATCATTCCTTTCATCGCCGGCTCGCTGTCGCTGATCTTCTTCCGGTCCAACGCGGCGCAGCGCTGGATCGGCGTGATCGGTACCGGCGCCCTGCTGCTGGCCAGCATCGTGCTGCTGTACAACACGTACACACAGGGCGTGCTGGTCATGGAAATGGGCAATTGGCCGGCCCCGTTCGGGATCGTCCTCGTCTCGGATCTGCTCGGCGCCACCATGACGCTACTCGCGGCGATCATGGGCTTTGCCGTGGCCATCTACTCACTGCCTACCATCAGCGAGGATCATGAGGCCTTTGGCTACTACCCGCTCACGCATCTGCTGCTGGCCGGGGTTTGTGGCGCGTTCCTCACCGGGGACGTGTTCAACCTGTACGTCTGGGTTGAGGTACTGCTGGTGGCCTCCTTCGCGCTGCTCATCCTCGGTGGTGAGCGGGCGCAGATGGAAGGTGCCGTGAAGTACGTGGCGCTGAACCTGCTGTCATCCCTGCTGCTGCTGTCCGCCGTGGGCCTGACCTACGGCCTGACCGGCACCCTGAACATGGCCGACCTGGCCGTGAAACTGCCACTGGTGGAAGACCAGGGCATGGTGACGGTGGTGGCCATGCTGTATATGGTGGCCTTTGCCATCAAGGCCGGTGCCTTCCCACTGTTCTTCTGGCTGCCTGCCTCATACCACACACCACCGGTAGCCGTTTCGGCACTGTTTGCCGGGCTGCTCACCAAGGTGGGGGTGTATGCGCTATACCGCTTCTTCACCCTGATGTTCAGCCATGATGTGGGTTATACCCATGAAATCCTGCTCTGGGGTGCCGGCTTCACCATGGTCACCGGCGTGCTGGGGGCGGCCTACCATTACGAGGTGCGGCGCATTCTCTCCTTCCATATTGTGAGCCAGATCGGCTACATGATCATGGGGCTGGCTCTGTTCACGCCGCTGGCCATCGTGGGCGGCATTTACCACGTGGTCCACAACATCATCACCAAGGCCAATCTGTTCCTGTTGGGCGGCGTAATCTATTTCCTGCGCGGCAGCTATGAGCTGAAGCAGGTTGGGGGGCTGTGGCGCCAGCGTCCGATGCTCGGGCTGCTATTCCTGGTTTCCGCCATGTCCATGGCCGGCCTCCCTCCGCTGTCAGGCTTCTTCGGCAAGTACATCCTGGTGCGCGCCGGCGTGGAGGCGGAAAGCTGGGGCATCGTCGCCGTGGCTCTGGGTGTGGGTCTGCTGACTTTCTACTCCATGATCAAGATATGGGCGGAAGCCTTCTGGAAGGCACAACCTGAGGAGCACGCCGTCCGTGCCGAGGAATTCGAACGGAACCTGTCGGAGAAATCCCTGGCGTTGATGGTTCTGCCCATTCTGGGCCTGGCGGTGCTCATCGTGCTGATGGGGGTGGGCGCGCAGCCGGTCTATGATGTGTTCTCCGCAGCGGCAAAACAGATGCTGGATCCCACCGACTATATCGAGGCCGTTCTGGGAGTCACGCCATGACCTGG
>SLCE01000103.1 GCA_007125985.1 Ectothiorhodospiraceae bacterium
GACACGGCCGTGGCAGTACACCCGGAGGACGAGCGCTTTGAAAAGCTGGTGGGAAAACACGTTAACCTGCCGCTGACGGGCCGCCAGATCCCGGTGATCGCCGATGACTACGTGGACCCCGAATTCGGCTCCGGCTGCGTCAAGATCACGCCGGCCCATGATTTCAACGACTATGCCGTGGGCAGCCGTCACGACCTGCCGCAGATCAACATCCTCACACCGGATGCCGCCATCAACGACAATGCCCCCGAGGCTTACCGGGGCCTGGACCGTTACGAGGCGCGCAAACGCATCGTCGCCGATCTGGAAGCCCAGGGGCTGCTGGAGAAGGTGGAGGACCACAAGATGATGGTGCCCCGGGGCGACCGCAGCGGCGCCGTTGTCGAGCCCTATCTCACCGACCAGTGGTTCGTGCGCGCAGAGCCGCTGGCCAGACCAGCTATCGAAGCGGTGGAGAACGGCCGCATCCGGTTCGTTCCGGACAACTGGAAGAACACCTATTTCGACTGGATGCGGAAGATCGAGGACTGGTGCATCTCGCGTCAACTTTGGTGGGGACACCGCATTCCGGCCTGGTACGACGATGAGGGCAACATCTTTGTCGCCCGCAGCGAACAGGAGGCCGCGAAACAGGCACGCGAGCAGCACGGTCGCGACGTGGAACTGCGTCAGGACGACGACGTGCTTGACACCTGGTTCTCCTCCGCGCTGTGGCCTTTCTCCACACTGGGCTGGCCGGAGCAGACGCCGGAACTGCAACGCTACTACCCCACCAGCGTGCTGGTCACCGGTTTCGACATCATCTTCTTCTGGGTCGCGCGGATGATCATGATGGGGATGAAGTTCATGGACGGCCAGGTGCCATTCCATGAGATCTACATCCATGGCCTGGTGCGGGACGCGGACGGCCAGAAGATGTCCAAGTCCAAGGGCAACGTCCTTGACCCCATCGATATCATCGACGGCATCGATCTGGAATCGCTGGTGGCCAAGCGCACCAGCGGTTTGATGCAACCGCAGATGGCAAAGCGCATCGAGAAAGCCACCCGCCGCCACTTTCCGGACGGCATTGCCCCTCACGGCACCGATGCCCTGCGCTTCACCTTCTGCTCGCTGGCCACCACCGGCCGCGATGTGGTATTCGACATGGGCCGCGTGGACGGCTACCGCAACTTCTGCAACAAGCTGTGGAATGCGGCGCGCTATGTGCTGATGAACACCGAGGGGAAGGACTGCGCCGCCGACAATGGCGACGTGCGGCTCAGCGTGGCTGATCGCTGGATTGTGTCACGGCTCCAGGAAACGAAAACCGAGATCAACCAGCACGTGCAGGGCTATCGCTTCGACCTGGCAGCGCAGGCGCTGTACGAATTCGTCTGGAACGAGTACTGCGACTGGTATCTCGAACTGTCCAAACCGGTCCTGCTCACCTCGGAGGATCCCCTGGCGCTACGGGGTACCCGTCAGACCCTGGTCCGCGTACTGGAATCCATCCTGCGCCTGGCGCATCCGCTGATGCCCTTCATCACCGAGGAGATCTGGCAGCGCGTTGCACCGCTGGCCGGGGTGGAGGCGGAAACCATCATGCTGCGGCCCTATCCCGAAGCCGAGGCTGAGCTGCGCGATGCCGAAGCCGAAGGCGATATCGACTGGCTGAAGCGCTTCATCCTGGGCGTGCGGCGCATTCGCGGCGAAATGGACATCTCCCCCAACCGGCCACTGGATGTGCTGCTGCAGCAGACGGGAACGCAGGATCAACGCCGGCTGAACGAATACGGCCTGTTCCTGGAGCGCTTGGCGCGCCTGGAGTCCATTACGGTGCTGTCCGACGATGCTGAAGCCCCGGAGTCTGCCATCGCTCTGGTGGGTGATATGCAGGTACTGGTCCCCATGGCCGGGCTCATTGACAAGGATGCGGAGTTGAAGCGTCTGGCCAAGGAGCGCGACAAAGCCCGTGCTGACCTGGAGCGGGCGGAGAAGAAGCTGGCCAATCCGAAGTTCGTGGAAAAGGCGCCCGAAGCCGTGGTGGAACAGGAGCGCCAACGGGTTGCGGAATTCCGCTCCGCGCTGGGCCGCCTGGACGCGCAGTACGCCAAAATCCAGCGTCTCTGAGGCAAGAGACAGTACCTTTGGCGGTGGCCGGCCCGCATCACGTCGGGCCCGGCAACATCGACCAGGACGGCACTGAAGCCTGGTCCGGACACTCAGGCCGTCACCGTATGTTCTGGTCTGGGCTGTCGGCCGCATGGACGCGGCCAACAAGCCTCGGCTCAGTTAACCCCGCTCAGCACCATGTTCACGATCACGATCAGCACCACGATCAACAGCACCGTGAACACCACCCCGCCGATGATATAGGGCAGCGGACTACCGCGGGTGAAATCCCGCTCCCGTGCCTGCTGTGACTGCACACCAAATGCCGCGGCCAGAATGCTCTGAATAACCTGCATCAGGCTCGGCTTCGGCGGCTTCTGTTTCTGCCCCCCCGCGCCCTTGTCCGAATCCTGCATGACAATACCTCCGAAGGCGCACCGCACGGCCCGCCCCAATTATCAACGTCACCATCAGAGTGGAAGATTACGCGCCAGAACCAGCGCATCCTCTCGGGCGCCTCCCGGCGCCGGATAATAGCTCTTGCGGATACCCAACTCAGCAAAACCCCATCGATCGTAGAGTCGAATCGCCGGCAGGTTTGAAGGCCGCACTTCCAGGAACATCATGTCCGCACCGAGTCGCCCCGCCATGCACAAGGCATGCTCCAACAGCGCCGCACCCAGTCCCTGCCCCTGATAGCGCGGATGCACGCACAGGTTCAGCACATGACCTTCCCCGGCCACGACCGACATGATGAGATGCCCCACCGGACGGGCTTCCCGCTCAAGCACCCAGCATCCGTAGCCGACGCGCAGGCAGTCCCGGAAGACGCCCTCGGTCCACGGGAAGTCGTATCCCGCCTGTTCTGTCTCCAGCACCGCAGCCAGATCCGTCTCCGCCATGCGCCGAATCGCCCGCCCGGCTCCGCTTGCAGGAACGGCGCTCATGCCGCCATCTCCCGCAACAGCGCCCGTACCCGCTTGAGATCATGCCAGGCTTTGCCCTTGTCGGCCGGGTTTCGCAGCAGGTACGCCGGATGATAGCTCACGATCACGGGAACGCTGTCTTCATCCACCCGCAGACTGTGCTCGGACGCGCGTAGATCCCGCAGCGGCCGGTCAAGCTGCAACAGATTGTTGGCCGCAACCTTCCCCACGCAAAGAATCACCCGGGGCCGCAGCAGATGCATCTGCTCCCACAGATAAGGCATACAGGCCTCCACTTCCGCCGCCTGCGGATCCCGGTTACGGGACGGTCGGCACTTGAGGATGTTGGCAATAAACACCTGCTCGCGATCCAGAGCAATGGCATCGAGCATGCGGTCCAGCAGTTTGCCGGCTCGTCCGACGAAGGGCTCGCCCCGACGGTCCTCCTCGGCACCGGGCGCCTCCCCCACGATCATCAGGCGCGCATGTTCACTGCCCACTCCGAACACGGTCTGCGTCCGTCCCTGACTCAGCGCACAGCGGGTACAGACCGACACGGTCTCGCGCAGCCGAAGCCAGTGGTCCCGGGGTTCGGGTTCCACCACCGCCGCCGGTTCGGGGGTTGCCGGCCGGGCATCAGCCGGAACATGATCAATTTCCGGCACCGGATCCGGTGCTGTCTGCGCATGGCCGTCACCCGTATCCCGCCATAACGGTCGGCGTTCCCACACCGGAATCCCCATGGCGTTCAGATAGTGCAGTTGGCGTTGCCGGTCAGACATGGGCTGGGAGGTCCTTGGGTTACGGCAGCCGATCCGCGTCGAGATCGCAAAGGCTACTATAGATAGCGGGCCGGTCAGGGAACAAGCGCGTCCCCCGCTTCAGCCCCGCTCATCGCCACCCGCTGAGCGGCGCTGCTGAATCTCATGACGATGGCGCCGGCGGATCATGATGGTCAGCACCGGACCGGAACCCGCGTACGCCAGGAAAGTCAGGAACAACACCAGCGGCGGATTGAGCGAAATCAGCGCAAAGCCCAAAACCAGCGCCACAATCACGATGAAGGGCACGCGGTAGCGGAAGTCGATTTCCTTGAAACTGTAAAACCGGAAATTGCTGACCATCAGCAAGCCGGTGACCACGGTGACCAGCCACGCGAACCCGGTCAGCACGGCGCCATCCAGCCCGGCCCCGTGCCCGAACCAAACCAGGCTTGCCAGTCCCGCCGCTGCGGCCGGACTGGGCAGCCCCTGGAAATAGCGTTTGTCCGCGACGCCTGCCTGGGTATTGAAACGCGCCAGACGCAGTGCAGCGCAGGCGGCGAACGTGAACGCACCCACCCAGCCCATCTTGCCCAGCAGACCGGCCAGGCCCGCCATATCCCCCAGCACCCAAAGGTACATCACCAGGGCCGGCGCCAGGCCAAAGCAGACCATGTCCGACAGACTGTCGTACTGCACCCCGAAATCACTCTGGGTGTTGGTCAGGCGCGCCACCCGGCCGTCGAGCCCGTCCATGACCATGGCGATGAAGATGGCAATGGCCGCCAGGTGGAATTCACCGGTGGTGGCGGCAATGATGGCGTAGAAGCCGAAAAACAGGCCCGTCGTGGTCAGCAGGTTGGGTAGCAGGTAGATCCCGCGGCGGGGCTTGCGGCTGGTGTCCGGTTCGGTGCTGGCCATGGCGATTTCAATCAACTCCCGGTTGCATGCGGGCGCCGCCCATGCGAGGCGGCAGCCCCAGTATACAAAAACCGCCTGCCCACGGGGCGCGGGCAGGCGGTTTATCATTCCGGCCGGTGGCCTGGAAACCAGGCCGTACCGAATCAGTTCTTGCTCTTGTCCACCAGCTGCTTCTGGCGGATCCACGGCATCATGTCACGCAGTTTCTCGCCCACCACCTCGATGGGGTGCTCGCGCGCAATGCGGCGACGTGCCTTAAGTGTGGCGGCGTTGGCCTGGTTTTCGAGGATGAACTCCCGGGCGAACTTGCCGGTCTGGATGTCTTCCAGAATGCCCTTCATCGCCTTGCGAGACTCTTCGTTGATCACCCGCGGGCCGCTGACGAAATCACCGTACTCGGCCGTGTTGGAGATGGAATAGCGCATGTTGGCGATACCGCCCTCGTAGATCAGGTCCACGATCAGCTTCACTTCATGCAGGCACTCGAAGTAGGCCATCTCCGGACTGTAACCGGCCTCGGTCAGGGTCTCGAAGCCGGCCTGGATGAGCGCCGTCAGGCCCCCGCAGAGCACAGCCTGCTCACCAAACAGGTCGGTTTCCGTCTCTTCACGGAAGGTGGTCTCGATGACGCCGGCACGGCCGCCGCCGATGGCCGATGCGTAGGACAGCGCCACTTCCTTCGCCTGTCCGGAGCTGTTCTGGTGAATCGCGATCAGGCTCGGCACACCGCCGCCTTCCACGTAGGTGGAGCGCACCAGGTGGCCGGGGCCCTTGGGGGCGATCATCATCACGTCCAGATCGGCACGCGGCTCAATCTGGCCATAGTGAATGTTGAAGCCGTGGGCAAAGGCGATGGAGGCACCCTGCTTCAGGTTCGGCTCAATCTGCTCCCGGTAGATGCGTGCCTGGTGCTCGTCCGGCGTCAGGATCATCACGAAATCGGCCTGGCTGGTGGCCTCTTCCACGCTGGCCACATCCAGGCCCGCATTGCGGGCCTTGTCGGCCGAGGCGGAGCCGTCCCGCAGCCCGACCACCACCGTGCCGCCCGATTCCTTCAGGTTGTTGGCATGGGCATGCCCCTGCGAACCGTAGCCGATGATGGCGACCTTTTTGCCCTGGATGATGGAAAGGTCTGCATCCTTATCGTAATAGACTTTCATTCTGCCCCCGTTGTCTGTGAGTGCGCTTGAGTATGGGAATCATGAAATCGGGAGCGCATGGCACTCCGTCTTCGGGTGCGGACCGGCCTAGACCCGCATATGCTTTTCACCCCGGGAAATACCGATCACGCCGGACCGGACCACTTCCAGCAGGCTGTCGGTACCCAGAGCACCGATAAAGGCATCCAGCTTGCTGCTGGCCCCGGTGAGTTCGATGGTATAAATACGTTCGGTGACATCGAGAATGCGGCCACGGAAGATGTCACTCAGCCGCTTGATCTCCTCACGGCTATCATTGCTCGCGGCCGAGACCTTGACCAGCATCATCTCACGCTCGATGTGAGCACCCTCGGTCATATCCATGACCTTGACCACATCCAACAGCTTGTTGAGCTGTTTGATGATCTGCTCGATGATACGGTCATTGCCGACGGTCACCAGTGTCATACGCGACAGGGTGGGATCATCAGTAGGCGCCACGGTCAGGGATTCGATATTGTATCCCCTGGCAGAGAACAGTCCCGCCACGCGCGACAGGGCGCCGAATTCGTTCTCCACGAGAATCGATATAATGTGCCGCATAAGTCCAAGTCGTCTGTGTCAGAGCCTGCGGAACGGAATTCCGCCGGATGCACCGCCAACATCATCACACCGGGCAACACGCACCACGCGGGAGCTGTCGCAAGCCCCTGGGAACCGCAGCAGGTACCGGCTGGAGACGACGTAAACGGAGCAGTGAAAGGGAGCAAAACTACTGGGGTTTCCAGACCAGGTCAAGGGCGTCCGTCCCGGTCCCGGGCAGCCCCGGCAGTCTGCCTCTTAATCGTCATCACAACAAGGAGTCTGTCATGGAAGTACGACGCATTAATCCGACCGTAGCGATCCTGCTCACGGTGCTGGCACTCAGCCTGATCGGCTCCGCGTCCGCAAGCAATATTTATCGGTGGACCGCTCCGGACGGTACCGTCAGCTATGGCAGCACCCCGCCGCCGGACGTGGAGGCGGAACGCATCCGCGGCGCCACTCAGAGTCCTCCATCCGATCAGTCTGGCTCCAGCACACAACAGCCCGAGTCGACTGCGAGCTCTGGTCCGGACGCTCAGCAGGAAGAGCGGGATACCGAGATGACGCAGCGGGAGCGGGAATGTGCCAAAGCCGAAGAAAACCTGGAAATACTGGAGAACCCCGCCGCGCGGCTGACCACGGCGCAGGATGGCGGCGACCCAGAGCCCGTCACAGAGGAAATGCGGGAACGAATACTGCAAGAAACCCGCGAATTCCTTGATGAGTGGTGCCGCTAGCGCCTCCCGCGCACTTTGCCCGACGGCGCGGCAATGGCATGATTCCGCGCCGGCCACCCTTTATCTTCGCGAGACGAACACAGGATTTTACATGCGCCTTTCCCGCTTCCCCCTCGGAACCACCAAGGAAACCCCCGCTGACGCGGAGATCATCAGTCACCAGCTGATGTTGCGCGCCGGCATGATCCGACGCCTGGCCGCCGGCCTCTACACCTGGATGCCGCTGGGTCTGCGGGTCCTGCGCAAGGTGGAAGCCATTGTGCGGGAGGAGATGAACCGAAGCGGTGCGGTGGAAGTGCTGATGCCGGCGGTGCAGCCCGCCGAACTGTGGCAGGAGTCGGGCCGATGGAAGGAGTACGGACCGGAGTTACTGCGGCTCCAAGACCGTCACCAGCGGGATTTCTGTTTCGGCCCCACCCACGAGGAGGTCATCACGGACCTGGTCCGACGCGAGGTGCGCAGCTACAAGCAACTGCCGGTGAACCTGTACCAGATCCAGACCAAATTCCGCGACGAGATCCGGCCCCGCTTCGGCGTCATGCGCGCGCGCGAGTTCCTGATGAAAGACGCTTATTCCTTCCATCTGGACGGCGAATCCCTGCAACAGACCTACCAGGTGATGTACGACACCTACAGCCGGATCTTCACCCGCACCGGCTTGAAGTTCCGCGCCGTGCTGGCAGACACGGGAAGCATCGGCGGTGACACCTCCCATGAATTCCATGTGCTGGCCGATTCGGGCGAGGACGCCATCGCCTTCTCCACGGAAGGCGAGTTCGCCGCCAATGTGGAGTTGGCGGAAGCCCTGGCCCCTGCCGACAGCGCTCCCGAGCCCACTGCGGAGTTGCGCGTTCTCGACACACCGGGCGCGCGCACCATTGCGGACCTGGTGGAGCACTACGGGATTCCGGTGGAGAAAACGGTAAAGACGCTGATCGCGCGGGGTGCGGAAGGCGGGCTGGTGGCGCTGATCGTGCGCGGCGACCACAACCTCAACGACATCAAGGCCGCTCGGCTTCCCGAAGTGGCAGACCCCCTGGAATTCGCGGACGAGACTGAAATCCGTACGGCGATCGGCGCTGGCCCGGGCTCCCTGGGTCCCGTCGGTTTACCCATTCCCTGTGTTGTTGATCGGGCTGTGGCGGTCATGGGTGATTTCGCCGCCGGCGCCAACCAGGACGACAAGCACTACGTCGGCATCAACTGGGGTCGGGACGTGCCCCTGCCCCAGGTGGCGGATCTGCGCAATGTTCTGCCTGGCGATCCCAGCCCGGATGGTAAGGGCCAGTTGGAGATCACCCGTGGTATCGAAGTGGGCCATATCTTCCAGCTTGGCCGGAAATACAGTGAGGCGATGAGCGCGCATGTCCTGGACGAGAGCGGCCGGCAGATTCCTGTCACCATGGGCTGCTACGGGATCGGTGTCTCCCGGGTGGTGGCTGCCGCCATCGAGCAGAATCACGATGCAGCGGGTATCGTCTGGCCGGAACCCATCGCGCCATTCCAACTTGCCATTGTGTCCATCAACCAGAACAAGTCCGCCGCAGTGCGCGAGACCTGTGAACGGCTGTACGGGGAACTGCTCGCAGCGGGCATCGACGTGTGCTGGGACGACCGGGATGCGCGGCCCGGTGTGAAATTCGCGGACATGGAATTGATCGGCGTACCCCATCGTATCGCGGTGGGTGATCGCGGTCTGGACAAAGGTACCGTGGAATACCGTGCCCGCACCGCCGATGCCAGCGAGGACTTGCCCCTGGACGGTCTGGTGGAGGCACTGAGGAGCAGGCTCGGCGGATGAGCCAACGGGTTGCCACCGCTGCGCTCAGCCTGTTGACGGCAACCCTGCTTGCGTTACACGCCGCATGGGCCCAGCAGGGGCAGGAGCCCGACCCGCGACTCCGCCAGGCGCTGCTTGAGGCAGTGGAAGCAGGCGACAGTTTCGAGAACCGGTTCGTAGCCCAGGTGTGGCTTCTGGACATGAGCCAGCGCCTGTCCGACCGGGTTCCGGACCCGGAAAAACGCCTCCAACTCCTACGCAAGATCCATCAGGAAGCACGCCTGGCGGATCTGGAGCCGGAACTGGTACTGGCCGTGATCGAGGTGGAGAGCAATTTCGACCGCTTCGCCATCTCGCCGGCCGGGGCGCGGGGCCTGATGCAGATTATGCCCTTCTGGCTGGAGGAAATCGGTCGCCCCGAGGACAACCTGTTCAGCGTCCGCACCAACCTGCGGTTCGGCTGCACCATCCTGCGACACTACCTGGACATGGAAAACGGCAATCTGACCCGGGCGCTGGCGCGTTACAACGGCAGCCTGGGTCAGACCTGGTACCCGGACCGGGTCTACCGAGCCTGGAACCGCCACTGGTACGCGCACTGAGGTCTGCCTTGCTCTGCGGCGGCCTCGCAGTGCGGCTCAGCCAGCCGCCCGAGCCGTGATCCGCTCCCAGCTGGCACGGACCACGTGTCCGTCGTCATCCAGTTCCGGGTATGGTAACCCTTGCTCGCGGCAGTAGCGGGCAATGCGCGGCTGTATCCATTCGAACAACGTCCGGCGCCAGGTCATGTCGTCCAGGCGTCGCCGCCGATACAGGCCGGCGGCTTCCCGTTGTCGCTGGGCCTCGTAGAGAATCACCGCCGCGGCCACCGACACATTCAATGACTCCACCAGGCCAAGCATGGGAATGGTGATATGGCTATCGGCGGCCACTGCCGCCTCGCGTGGCATCCCCTCCAACTCCCGGCCCAATAGAATCGCCACCGGACGGGTGTAGTCCACGGAGCGAAAATCCACGGCGCGCTCCGACCAGTGCGCCGCATACAGGGCAAACCCCTGCTGCTTCAGGAACGCACAGCCATCGGCGATATCGGCATGCTGCCGCAGACCCACGCGGCGCTGCACCCCCCCCGCCGCGGTCCGCCGGATGGTCAAGCGGCCCTCCTGACCCAGCGAGTGCGCCTCCCAGACACCCACCGCATCGCAGCTTCGCAGCACCGCAGACACATTGTGCTCCTTGTGCACACCGGCCATGGCCACGGTAAGATCGGGCTGTCGCTGGTCCAGTACGCGCTGCAGCATTTGAAGACGTTTTGCGGTCATGAATACATCCGGCGGCGTCATAGAGCAGGCGCTTCATTGTAGGGCCGACGGGTCATCGATCAAGCATCATCGATTTGGGAGAACCATCATGCGGCGAGTGTTGATTGCCGGCTGCGGCGATCTGGGAACCGGTCTGGGCCTGCAACTGGTCCGGGATGGTGTGCAGGTATACGGTCTGCGGCGCTCCGTGGAGAACATTCCCGAGCCCATTCTCCCGGTGGCGGCAGACCTCACCCGTCCCGAAACCTTCGGCGCGTTGCCGGAGGGCGATCTGGACGCGGTGTGCTACATCGCCACCCCAGACGGCTTCAACGAGGCGGCCTATGAGCAGGCCTACGTGGTGGGTCTGCGCAACCTCCTTGCACATCTGGACCGACAGGCCCGACTGCCGGACCGACTGATTTTCGTCTCCAGCACATCGGTCTACGGGGTGACCGACGGCGGCTGGGTGAATGAGGATACCGGGACGGTGCCCGGCGGATTTTCCGGAAAGCGACTTCTGGAAGCGGAGACGCTGCTACGTGACAGTTCCATCAACGGTATTGTGGTGCGTTTCGGCGGCATCTACGGGCCAGGCCGCGAACGCCTGTTGCGCAAGGTGGCAGCCGGAGAACCCGTGGTTGCCCATCCGCCGCAATGGACCAATCGCATTCACCGTGACGACGCTGTTGGCGTGCTGGAACACCTGCTGCGCTTAGCAGGGCCCCAGCCGTTGTATCTGGGCGTGGACTCGCAACCGGTGCCCATGCATGAGGTCACCGACTGGATTGCCGAACAGTTGGGGCTTCCATCCTGCCCCCATGAACACGGTGAGGCCGGCGGCCTGCGTGGGAGCAATAAGCGCTGCAGCAACCAGCGGTTGCTGGCGAGTGGCTACCAATTCCGGCACCCGGACTTCCGAAGCGGTTATGCTGAATTGATCCGTGTCTGGCAATCGGAGCAGAGCAACTAGGGAAGCACTGATCGATTTCCTAGGCGGAGCCGGGCCCGCGATCGGCGACCGCAAGCAGAAGGTCCAGCATCCGCTCGGATGCTCCCACATAGTCCAGCGACTGGATGCGGACCTGGGGGTGACGCTCCCTCACGGGCGCCACAGCCCCGGGGATATCCTCCACCACGTGACGCCCGGCAGACAGGAAGTACGGCAAGACCAGCACCTCGCTGGCACCCTCGGCGATGCATTGCTCCAGCCCCGTGGGAATATCCGGCTCCGCCAATTCGAGAAACGCGCAGCGCACACCGTCGAAGCGGCCTGCGGCCCGCGCCGCCAGGCTTTGGGTCAACGCCCGGATTTCATCGTTGGAGGCGGTTCGGCGACTGCCATGGGCGACCAGCAAGAGAAAACGCACAGGGAACCTCCGGAAAACGACCACCGATCCATGGGTCTAAAACACAAACGGGGCCCTGGGGCCCCGTTTGCCGATACAATCTCAGGCCTGAGCCGTTACCGGCGCCGCGGCACGTACAGTTCCCCTTCCTGCTGGGAAAACCAGGCGGCCAGGTCGCGCTTGTCCCGCAGAGACAGGTCTTGCACCTGCTGTTGCATCAGCGCGTTCTCACGCCGCCCGGTCTTGTAGTCCTGCAGGGATTTCACCAGGTACTCGTGGTACTGGCCATGCAGGCGTGGCCATTCCGGGTTGCTGTTGACCGCATCAGCGGAATGGCATGCCAGACAGGTCTGGGCCAATTCCTCGCCACGCTGCGGATCACCGCGCTGAATGGCATGTGCCTGGCTGATGCCGAAAATCATCAGGGATACGACTGCAAGGAAATAAACGCGTTTCATGTGTCTGCCTCTGTGCCCGAAGGATGCGCCTTATTGCTTCGGCTGAGCGAAGAAGGCAGCGATATCACGCATTTCTTCTTCGGTCAGGGAGCTTGCCTGCGCACGCATGGTGGGGTGCGCCCGTGAACCGTCCTGATAGGCGATCAACGAGTTGAACAGATAGGTCTCGGTCTGCCCGCCCAGCTTGGGCACACGGTACGACGGATACGCGTTGCGCAGGCCCTCCACCGCATGACAGCCCATGCAGGTTTCTGCCAGCTGCTGTCCACGCACCGGGTCACCCTCTTCAGCCAGCGCCACGCCCATCGTAAGCAGGCTGCCCGCTGCCGCCCCGATCAAGAAATGCTTCATTTTCATAGGTCGTCTCTCGAAAGTTCCACGCAAGCAAACCCCGCCGCACGTCCCCTTCCGGCCCAGGCGGGCGGGTGCGGCATGTCATGCGCCAGCCAGAAAACAGTGCAATATGTTTCCATGGATCGCCTCGGGCGTAAAGGATACCGGGTGTTTGAAATGTTCAGCGCACTTGGAAATCGCCTGCGGGCGGGGTCTCATCCACCCATTCCCATTCCACAGCATCCACGCGTGCACGGCTCGGCCCCTGGTGCAGCCAGTTCCGTAATGCTTCCAGCGATTCACCGTTACCGGCCGCAACCACCTCGACGCGGCCGTCCTCCAGGTTACGTGCGTAGCCATCGACCCCCAGCTTCAACGCCTGCTCCCGGGTGCTGGCGCGAAACCAGACGCCCTGAACACGACCGCTGACCAGGCAACGCATGCAGCGCACACTCATGCCTCGTTCCTCCCCTGTTGTATTTCCGGAGTTTCATGATTCCGCCGTGCACCTACGGAGTCAGGCCCATCGGTCCGCTGGAACAACTCACGGATCGGCTGCGACAGGGCCTGCCCGACACCGTCCATGGCATGATGCAGCACCTCCGCAAGCTCCCGGTTCCAGGCGTCCCGCTCGGCCAGCGCCGAGGGCAATTCACCCAGTACGAAGGGATGATCCTGATACAGGTCCATCAGCGTGTACTTGGCGGCATCCCGCAACATCACCCAGCTGCCGTCTTCGGTCCGCTGTATGACCCGGGCCTGCTCGAGCGCCTCCAGCGCCCGCTGGATCGCGGTCTCACCGGCATCCGGTTCCAGCCGCAGGATGTCTTCCCGGCGCAGCGTCCGCCCTTCCTGCTGGGCCTGCCAGAAATCCCCGGTCAGCCGAACCGCCAGCACCAACGCCAGACGCGGATCCGAGAGCGAACCCTCCCGGCCCTCGCGGAACCCGCTCAGTGCCTGGGTGAACTCGGCACCGAACAACACAACGACCCAGGACAGATAGATCCAGATAAGCAGCAGCGGCAGCGTTGCGAGCGCTCCATAGATAGCCTCATAGGTGGGAAAGCTTGTGACGAACACTGCGAATCCACGTTTGGCCACCTCGAACAACAGCGCCGCGAACGCAGCACCGGCGGCCGCATGCAGCAGGTTCACATGCCGATTGGGCACCGCACTGTAGAGAAAGCCGAACGCGATGGTGATGGCCAGCACCGGAGTCAATTCGAGCACAAACGCCTGGATGGTGCGGGCATCCACGGCTGCGGTGTAGTCCGCAATCACCGTCAGGTAGGAGGTTGCCGCCAGGCTGATTGCCACCAGCACCGGCCCCACGGTGATGACGGCCCAGTAGACCATGAAGCTCTGCACCAGGCGCCGGCGTCGCGTCACCCGCCAGATACGGTTCAGCGCCCGGTCGATGGCCGCCATCATGAGCACGGCACTGACTGTGATACCGATCAGCCCGGCCAAGGTCAGGCCGGCGGCCCTTCCCGCAAACTGCTGAATGTACTCCTGCACCACTTCCCCGGAGGCCGGTACCAGATTCCGGAACAAAAAATCCTGCAAGCGCTCATTCAGATCAGTGAAGACGGGGAACGCGGTGAACAGGGCAAAGCTCACCGCGAACAGCGGAACCAGCGAAAGCAGCGTGGTATATGCCAGCGTGGCTGCGCTGTGCAGGCAGTCGTCCTCGATAAAGCGGCGAATCAGGTAACGCCAGAAGGCCACAAACTCCTGCAGGCCGGTCCGCGCTTCCCGCACAATCCAACGCCAGTCTGCCACCTTCCCATCCTCCCGCGGGCACCGGACTTGGGTGCGACAGGCCCGCTCCCGTACAATTTGCGGGCATCCCCACTCAGCGAGCAGGAACCCATGACGGTCAGAATCTACCATAACCCGCGCTGTTCCAAGTCCCGCCAGACCTTGGCCCTGCTGCGCGAACAAGGCATCGACCCCCAGATCATCGAGTATCTGAAAACGCCGCCGGATGCCGAAGCGCTGCGTGAATTGCTCCAACTGCTCGATATCGCGCCCCTGGATTTGGTTCGCCGCAAGGAAGCCGAGTTTCAGGAGTCCGGTCTGGACCAGGGCGAGCCGGATGCGGAACGCGTGGTCGAAGCCATCGTCCGGTTTCCGAAACTGATGGAGCGGCCGGTGGTGGTCAGCAACGGACGCGCCGCCATCGGTCGCCCGCCGGAGGCGGTGCTCGACATCCTGAACTGACCGCCCGGGCCAGCCCGGCCGTACCCATGAATCCGGAGTAATGATGACCACACGGATACTGGTGCTTTACTACAGTCGCAGCGGTGCCACCCGACAACTGGCGGAGCACCTGGTGCGCGGGATTGAAGCCGTCACCGACGCCGAAGCCCTGCTGCGTACCGTTCCGCCGGTCTCCCCCGTCTGTGAGGCCACCGCGCCGGACATCCCGGATGACGGGCCGCCCTATCTCGAGTTCGATGAACTGGAACACTGCGACGGTCTGGCGCTGGGCAGCCCGACCCGCTTCGGCAACATGGCCGCACCGCTGAAGCATGTCCTCGACGGCACATCCAGCCTGTGGCTGTCCGGCGCACTTGCCGGCAAGCCGGCCGCCTGTTTTACCTCCACCGGCTCCATGCACGGCGGTCAGGAGAGCACGCTGCTGAGCATGATGATCCCTTTGCTGCACCATGGGATGGTGCTGGTGGGCATTCCCTATACCGAGCCGGCCCTGATGCGAACCCGCAGCGGCGGCACTCCCTACGGCGCGAGCCATGTCGCCGGCAGCGACGGGGATGCGCCACTCACGGACGAGGAAAGCACGCTGTGCCGGGCTTTGGGTCAACGCCTGGCGGAAACCGCTGTTGCACTGAAGCGGGGGCGCCGCGCGTGAGACGCTATGTACAATCCGCCTACTGGCTGATGCTGGCCAGCCTGCTCTCCCTGATCACCTTGCTGACCGTGCGCTACAGCTGGCTCGCCCCGCCCGAGAACACGGGTTACGTGGCGCCGTTGCTGTTGCTGCTGGTGGGCCCGCTGCTTATTCCCCTGTTCGGCATTCTGCGTGGGCGGCGCTATACGGCTGCATGGACCAGCCTGCTGGCGGTCTTTTACTTCGTCCACGGCATTGCGTCTGCCGCCAATGCCGGCGTGCTACGCTGGATTGGCTTTGCGGAAATCCTGTTCAGCCTCGGTCTGTTTCTGGGCTGCCTGCTGTATGTGCGCACTACCTCCGCCGGCAAGAGGAAAAAACCGGCGTGATCGCCATCATTCCTGTTGCCTTATGGCGACAGCATGACGATACATAGTCGAAGACAGTAGCCTGAATCACGGTTTATCGGGCCGGCAAGCGGCGACGGCTGCTTGCACCGCCTATCCAGGGGGCCCGAGTCCACCCCAAGGAGAGCGCATGCGGAATGCCGCCCCCCACCACGCGCGACCTGCATCTGGCTGGCCGCTTCTTGCTCTTGCCCTGGCACTGCTGCTCGGCGGATGCACCAGCGAGGCAGACCCGGAAACGGAACAAC